>CALEEC010000503.1 GCA_937949245.1 uncultured Gemmataceae bacterium
TTCGGAACACGGACCCGCTATCGAAGCGTGGGTGGTGTCCCCCGGTCCGCCATCGAAACATCGACTATTGTCGTCGTACCAACGATGGAAACCTCAGTCATCGTTGCGGAGGAGATCAACTTCGGAAGAATATATCCATGCGTCGGATTGTGACTAATGTATCAGCGATCGGTTGCGCTACGGCGCTGGCCACATGCTCAAAAGTCACCACGGGGAGTTCGTTAGGGAGCGGCAGCATCGGCCACTGGATATCCGACGCCGAGGCAAAAGCGGTCAGAGCGAGCGGTTGCACCTCATGCAGGGTTTGCAGGCTCTCTCCCCCCGTCCTTGGCAGAAGAGGAGGGCTAAACGGTTGCCAAAGTGTTCCCAAGCAGGGAGTGGCTTCCGCCGTGTCCGCGGCCAATCGACCGGCGCGAGGTTGTTCTTCCTGAGCGAACAGACGTTGCCGACTTCGATCATTCAACAACCCCACGCCGATGATCGACATGGTGTATGCCGCAGGTTGTATCCGTTCTTCCAGCGTTTCCCAGCGTATCCAGACCGACCGATTCATGAACCCACCCTATGGCTATGGTGCAGTGCCAAAGATTGCCAAATTCGATCTTACCTGACGCAACGCTAATTCCAAGTCGTTCCTCGGCAATCTTAGGTCGGTCGGAATGTTACCACCGGAACTTCACTTCTTCGCAGGCAAGATGGTTAAGCCTTTCACTCCCGGTAGTTTCAAGCGGAACAAGCCCCCTTCACTTCCCGCCTCTTTCCTAATCCCTCCGGTGATGTACAAAGTGTCCATGTCCGGCCCCCCGAAGGCCACATTGCTTGTAGTCAGATTTCCTCCCGGGTAGCGGCGGATGACCTTTCCTTCAGGATTGATCACCTGCACCTGTTTCATGCCGTAGTGCGCCACATACAGATTCCCTTCGGAATCCAGGCACATGCCATCCGGCTGGTTATCAATCTGTTCACCCTCTTTGGTCGGCAGATTGCAGAAAACTTTCGTGGGACCGACCTTCCCAGGGGCCAGAACGTCATAGACCAGGACGCGATTCCCTTTGCTTTCCGCGACATAAAGCTTTTTGCCGTCTGGGGTTAACACGATTCCGTTCGGAAACATCAGTCCCTCAGCAACCAGCAGAGTTTTGCCTTCTTTGGTGACATAGTGGACCGTACCGATTTTTTTCTTGTCATCCGAACCGCCCGGATCGGTGAAGTAGAAGCCACCGTTGGGCACATCCAAGGTAAGATCATTCGGACCGCGTAAAGGTTTGCCGTCGCACTCGGTCGAGAGTTTACCGATGAGTTTGCCATTCGTATCGAGATGCAAAATGGCCGTCATCGCGGGATTGTCCGGCGTGAAATTGCACACGATGTGGGTGCCATCGGCCAAGACCTTGTGCCCATTCGGTCCCCCCGTCTCGGCCCAGATCGATGTTTTGCCTTCCGGGGTCACCTTGGTGATGTATTTGCTGTGCGAAATGTACGCATTGCCCGCGTGATCGAAAACGATGCCTTCGCAGTAACTCGGAACGCGAGCCACTTCAACGACCTGAACATTCGCCTCGGCAGGTAATTCGCCCAAAACATGCAGCAGCAGCAGTGTTGCAGGGAACATAGACATTCTCCGATCCAACTGCCGGTCAGAACTAGTTGAACAAGGAATTTCTCCACATCGAGCGGAATGCTTACGCCCAAGATAAGCCAATTTCCTCTCGATGCTGGTTGAAGATTGGCTTAGGAATCTTCCTGCAAGAGGACGAGGGAATTTTAGACTTTGCTCGAGGTCGATCGAAACATCCGACCTCGAAAGCCTCGACGCAACGTCGCTAGGCAATCAACCGCCAAAGATTCGCTAGCCGTCCCATCGCTATGCTGTCTGCTGAATTAACCAGAAATCCATCGCAACACGATGAGGATCGGAGGCCATTCACGTTTGGCGTCATTGCGATTGCGAACAAACGATTGGATTTCTTTGGAGTGAACGTGCAAGCCCCGCGGTGGTGGGTAGGTAACCACAATCGTCTGACGAGCTGAAGCAGCGTTCGCGGATGGAGTCCACCCCGACAGTGTCTGGGCGAGATGCAAGCCTGTTTGCGTTTCCAGAGACTGCCGGTGGTCCAGTCCCGATAGAGGCCCCATCACCCGCCCCGAACGCAACGACGACACATCGATGCCAAGCATTTGGGCAAGATCGACAAAATCACTCGGCTGAAAGGGGGATAGCACAAACTTATCGTCCAACTTTGCGGGATCATGGTTCGCGGTTTGCGTGTGTGCGAATTTGGACAGCAACAGCCAAAATTCATCGGGAGAGATAGTTTCCGAATAAAACAAAAACGGCGTGGATGCCTTGCGTTTGAGCCGATCCTGCGCAAACGCGTCCACAAGCACGTTTTGGTTCATCGCTTTCAGGTGTTTTTGCAGGTGGTCGGCTGCTGCAATCGGATCACGGGCAAAAAGTTCTACCCGCAGAGGCGTTGCCTTCTTCCAATGTTCTCGGACTTTGCGTTGGACATCAGGTCTTTGAATTTCGCTGAACGAAAACAGGGACATGAGTTCGATGGTCACCACCTGAAATGGTTGCGACTCTGGAAGCGAAGGTGCGGTCAAAATCGGCCCTGAATCCACCACCTGCGGCCGAGGGAGTAGTTCTTGCACTGTAGGTCGATCTGGATGCACCCCATCATTGTCATCCGCTTCCGTATTCCGAACCACTTCGTCCGTAGGCGAACTCTTGGGAGGGAGGTCTTGTCTGTCCGTGGAACGACTCGGCGAGGCGGGCGACGATGGATTCCGTTGCTGCTGCACCCACTCGGTGCGCTGCATCCGCTGGTGAGAGAACACCAGGTAAGAGCCGAGCATGATCGCCAGCAGAATCGAAGCTGCCAAGGCAACGGGGAGCCAAACGGGCACCGCCCCCCCCACCTGGGGCCGACGCACCGGCGGCAGAGGCGTCGGCGTCAACGCACGAGCCTGAATCACGTGAAGAATACGTTTCGACAGGTCGATGGGCGGATGCACTTGAGCGAGTTGGCGCAAGCGCTGGGACTGCTCTAAGAGCTGAGCATAACAGTTGCGGGCGGTTTCCGAACGAGCCAACAAATGTTCCAAGCGACGCTGTTCGCTGGGGGTCAACTCCCCATCTACAGCCGCGGTTAGAAGCCGAAATTCTTGGTCCGTCAACATAATCGCCCCAGCTCGAAATTCTGCCAAATTAATGCCAATTACCACATCCAACTACGGCTGTCGAGAAAAATCAGTCCAATTTCGGATACAAGATATCTCGTAATTCTAAACGGGCACGGTGCAAGCGGGAGCGGATGGTTCCAATAGGCACATCCAAGATCTCAGCAATATCTTCGTATTTTCTTCCTTCGATATCCTTCAACACCAACACCGCTCGATGTTCTGGAGATAGTCGATTGAGTGCGGCTTGTAATTTGGTTTCTTCCTCAGAGCGTTCTAACGCCAAGCCAGGTTGCGTATATTCGGAGTCATCGAGGGGATCGATCAAACTATCGTCGGCTCCTCCCGGATCTAAACTCAGTAATATGCGGCGTTTACGTTTTAGACTGATCGCCGAATTAAACGCGATACGGTAAAGCCAGGTAAAAAACTCGGAATCTCCCTTGAAACTATTGAGCGACTGAAACGCATGCAGGAACGCCTCTTGCACGACATCGAGGGCATCTTCGGGATGCCCGAGCAGTCGGTAGACCGCATTGAATAAGCGATCTTGGTATCGAGATACCAATTCTCCGAAGGCTGATGTCTGCCCTTGGAGACAGTCCTTGATGAGTTTACGGTCGTCATGGTTCACGGCATCACTTGTGTTTGTGACGTGTACCAGTGGTTTCAAGTTCCCGAAAATCCAGAGATTCTAGGGATTTCATCAGACTATCCCCGATTTCTCGGATGATGTCTAGACAAAGCCAGGAGTAGGCTCTAATTTGAACGAATCGTGGGAGATCCGTCGAGATTTCCCATGAGAGTCGTAGAAGTCCTTCGTGATTTTCCAGGAGAGGTGACCGAGAGGCCGAAGGTGCAGCACTGGAAATGCTGTGTGGGGGCAACCTCACCGCGGGTTCGAATCCCGCCCTCTCCGCTATGAGGGTATGCAGTACGTTTGTAGCAAGCTGTTTGGAATGACGGAAGTGCTTTGTCAACAAGAGTTTACATCTCCGTCTCACCAAAATACTGCTATTCCTTGCTGCCACTTACTGCGCCGGATTTTGCGCCACTGGTGCGCCGGATTTTGCGCCGCCTGTTGCTCGCTCGAAGTGCTCGCTTGTCACTTGGGCGTAGTGCTTGAGGCTTACCTTGACTTCGTGCC
>CALEEC010000504.1 GCA_937949245.1 uncultured Gemmataceae bacterium
CGATAAGCCTTACCAACGGGCAGGTGGCAGAGCGGTCAATTGCACCAGACTGTAAATCTGGCGGGGTAACCCTACACAGGTTCAAATCCTGTCCTGCCCAATTACTTAGATCCGAATGCGGATTTGAGAAAGGAATGTTTGCGGGTGTAGCTCAGCGGTAGAGCTCTTGCCTTCCAAGCAAGATGTCGTGGGTTCAAATCCCATCACCCGCTTAAGACTCCACAAACTCCTACGGGGGAACACTCAAAGCCAAGCAGTGTTCCTCATTTTGTTCGGTGAGAATTGCTGCTGTAGCTCAGCCGGTAGAGCACTTCCTTGGTAAGGAAGAGGTCATGGGTTCAAGTCCCATCAGCAGCTTTCGGTAGCGACTCGCGTTCGTTGCCGTGGCATCAAACGGAATCCGACCTGGGGGGAGCGGCCACGAGACGCGCTCACTCAAGACACTGGTTCTGAACGCGTTTCACCTGACGGAGGAGCGATGGCTAAGGGAAATTTCGAGCGGACTAAGCCGCACCTAAATGTGGGTACGATTGGGCACATTGACCACGGCAAGACCACGCTGACAGCAGCGATCTTGCAACGGCAAGCGTACAAGAACAAAATCACCGACAAAGTCAAGTCGTACTCGGAAATCGCCAAGGGAGGAATTGTTCGTGATGCGAACAAGACCGTAACCATTGCCGTTTCGCACGTTGAGTACGAAACTCCGAACCGACACTATGCCCACATCGACTGCCCCGGCCACGCCGACTACATCAAGAACATGATCACCGGGGCGGCCCAGATGGACGGTGCCATCCTTGTGGTAGCTGCCAACGACGGCCCGATGCCCCAAACCCGCGAACACATCCTGCTGGCCCGCCAAGTCGGTGTGCCGCGGATTGTGGTGTTCCTGAACAAAGTCGATACGGTCGATGACCCCGAATTGCTGGACCTCGTTGAACTCGAATTGCGTGAACTGCTTACCAAGTACGAGTTTCCAGGCGACGAAATCCCGATCATCCGCGGTCAAGCTAAGGATGCCCTCGAGCATCCGACCGACGACAACCGCCCTGGTCCGAAGTCGATCGATGAACTGATGAATGCGTTGGATACCTACATCCCCACTCCGCAACGGGATGAAGACAAACCATTCCTGATGTCCATCGAAGACGTCTTCTCGATCAAGGGCCGTGGTACGGTAGGCACTGGCCGGGTCGAACGCGGCAAGGCGAAAGTTGGTGATGAAGTCGAAATCATTGGTCTGCGTAAAGAAGCCAAGAAAACGGTTATCACTGGTATCGAGATGTTCAACAAGACTCTCGAATACGCCATTGCCGGTGACAACGTTGGGGCCTTGCTCCGCGGTGTGGAAAAGGACGATCTCGAACGTGGCATGGTGTTGGCGAAACCGGGCAGCATCACACCGCACACCAAGTTCGAGGCCAACATCTACGTTCTGTCGAAGGAAGAAGGCGGTCGGCACACCCCATTCTTCGCCGGGTACAAGCCGCAGTTCTACTTCCGCACCACGGACGTGACCGGCACCATCACCGAACTGCGTGGCTCGGACGGCAACAAAGCGGAAATGTGCATGCCTGGCGACAACGTCAAAGTGACGGTGGAACTACTCCCCGACTGCCCCGTGGCTATGGACGAAGGACTTCGCTTCGCCATTCGCGAAGGTGGCCGCACGGTCGGTTCCGGTGTGGTGACCAAGATTTTGGCCTAAGTGGTGCCACCGATGGTCGTTCTGCAATCGCGTCCGTCCGTTGCTATCCTTCGGACGGACCATGTCTTTGTGGCACGACTGCATTGAACAAGGATTCACTGGCATGCGCGAATACGTTTGGCTAGAATGCACTTCCTGCGGTTCACGATACTACCGCACTCAGAAGGAAACCCGGGGTGCCGAACGGCTGGAACTGAAAAAGTTCTGCGTCAAAGAACGGAAGCATACTCCTCACAAAGAGTCGCGTAAAAAATAGTGTTCGGCTACCTGGAAACAAGCAACATTAGCAAGTGCATCCGCTTGTTGCATTTAGGGGTGTAGCTCAATTGGTAGAGCACTGGTCTCCAAAACCAGCGGTTGAGCGTTCGAGTCGCTCCGCCCCTGTTCTCCGCCAGATGCAAGTAGGACATGGATTCGGGTTGACTGCTCCAACCATACCAACCGCGAATCTGCAAAGCTATGCGAGTAGGAATAACTTATGGCGAGTGCTGTCGATAAAGTTCCAGATACCGAAACTCCTGTTCGACCGACCAGCCTACTACTCGCTAGCTGGATGAGTGCTGCCTACGTCCTCTTCGGTTTTGTGCTGGTTCTCTACGGCATTCCTACGTTCTGGGCCAGCGTCGTCACCCCCGCTATTGAGCCGACGGCAGGCTCGTTTATCGATTTTGCCCTGCGAGCAATCACCCAAATTGCCGCGATCGTGGGGCTAGCTTGGCTTGGATCACTTCTTGCAGGAACTCATCCTCCCGAAGGCATTCGCGGGGGGATCTTCGTAGTGATCTCGACGATCTTCACTGCGTTTTTCCTGCTCCGAGCCATCGGCGAAGTTGCTCAGCGCAATTTCAGCGAAACCACTGCTTATTTGGTGGCTGGCTTTGTATCGGCGCTGTTTCTCTTTTTCCTAGTTCGTCTGATTCGCTCGCCACGTTATCAAGAATGGATGCGCCAACTGGAGCATCAGGGCTGGTTCCACAGCCGATGGTATAAGCGGAATCAGGGCCAACTTGTGCGCCGTCTGACGGTGTTAGGCATCCTCCTGATCCTGTTCCCTGGGATTTGGGTACTCTTGAATAGCAGTTGGTTAGTGACCACGGTTCATGGAGATTGGCTAGTCTCCTTGCCGTTTACCTCAACGAAACTGCTTCTGCTGCCCGATATTCAGTATACTTTGCCGCTTCTGCTTGGGGCCGCTGCTATCTGGTTCGCGAATCGCGTGGTTAATATTCCTGAGTTTGCTGACTTTCTCATCGCAACCGAAGCCGAGATGAAGAAAGTCTCGTGGACTACCCGCAAACGCCTGGTTTCCGATACAATCGTTGTCCTTGTCACCGTCTTCTTAATGACTATCTTCTTGATGATCATTGACCTGTTCTGGGGCTGGTTACTCTCTCGAAGTTGGATCGCTGTTCTGCCGCCTCACACGCAGACAACCATCCAGAAAGAAAGCGACGACAAGAAACTGAAATGGTAGTTCGTCGGAGTTAGGTTTCAGGAACCTGATTGATTGGTGATGGCAACGCTCCCTGGTGATGGCAACGATGTGGTGATCCTCCATGACCGAAGAAGTCTATCCACCGAATCCCTCGATGCCTTCTTCTGCGGATACTTCCGCATCGGTGGCACCCTCTCTATCCCTGCATGAAACTTCGACTTCTGCCGCGGAAATGGCATCGACAGCGCCTGAAGAAATGCATGACGAGATTTCCCCAAGCGAAAGCAGCCCTGCAGGAGTATCTCCGTCTGTATTGACCGCTGCTGAAGTGACGTCTCTGCAACCCAAAGACTCACCTGCGGCGGCAACTCCGGATAGACTCAGTGATGCTGCCTCGGATAGCCCCACCGAGGCTTCGCAGCAGAGCGAGACTTCGCAGCCAGAAACGGTCTCAACGGCCACTCCACCGCCACCGGCCGAAGACAAAAAGAAGTGGTATGTCGTCAAGGTTCAATCAGGACGCGAAGAATCGATTAAAAATGCGATTGAACGCCGAGTGAAAATTGAGGGACTGGAACAATATTTTGGGCCTATCTTGATTCCGACGGAAAAAGTGGCCGTCGTCAAAAAAGTTACCAAAAACAAAGGTAAGCCCAATGAAAAAACCAAAGAAGAACGCGTTATTAAAGAGCAGAAGAAATTCCCCGGCTATCTGTTCTGTAATGTGGAATTCAATGAAAACGTCCTGTACCTCTTCCGCGAAACGTCGGGAGTAGGGGATTTTGTCGGGGGGTCACTCAATCGCATTCCCACCCCGATGTCGGATCGCGAAGTAGCCTCCATGCTCGCTGCTCAAGGCACGTCGGATGAAGACAAGGGAGGCGGGGCAAAAATCAAAGAGAAGGTGATCATTCCCTTCTCGCGGGGAGATCGGGTCAAGATCCGGGATGGCACCTTCCAAGGGATGGATGGCGAAGTCAAAGAAATCACCGAACCTAAGGAAAGTAACGAAACTCCCCGTGTTAAGGTGGAACTCACGATCTTCGGGCGTCCGGTGCCAGTGGACCTGGAATATTGGCAGGTAGATCCGATTTAGGAGCCTGCCTTCGACGGCGAATCGATAGGCCGACCACCCACCGATTAAGTGAACTGCGATGACGTATTTCCTACAAGGTTAAGATATGGCAAAACAAGTTACTGCAATCGTCAAACTGCAATGCGTCGGTGGACAAGCGACGCCGGCTCCCCCGGTTGGTCCCGCCTTGGGTGCCCATGGCGTGAACATTGGCCAGTTTGTCTCAAAATTCAACGAAGCGACGAAAGACAAACGTGGCATTACTCTTCCGGTAGTGATTACGGTTTATTCCGACCGGAGCTTTGAATTCAAAGTCAAGTCGCCCCCTGCTGCGGTCTTGTTGAAACAAGCGGCCGGCATTCCGATCGAGAAGAAGAAAGGCGGCGACGTGATCCCCAACGATGAGAAGACCAAGAAATCGGGGAAGTACAAAGGATTCAAAGTGACGGCAGAACAAATCCGCAAGATTGCGGCGGATAAGCTGCAAGATCTCAATGCTCGAGATCTCGATCACGCCTGTAGCATTATTGCCGGCACTGCCCGCAGTATGGGGCTGACGATCGTGGGCTGAAGTTCTATATTGATCGAATTGATATTTTCCTCAAACTGCCTGTCCTGCGGGATCGGAACCTGAAAAGATGATCCCCCCGCAGAACGGCTCCTATGTTTTTCATTGGCAATCCTTTGGAAACGGCAGCCTGATCATGGCGAAAGACACGAAGACGGCATCCACAGATGCTGCGAAAAAGAAGAAAGAAGCCAAGGAGCCAGCGGCATCGGCACCGGCACCTACTCCATCCCCGGCTGCAACTCCTGCTCCTGAAGCAGCCGCTCCCGCTGCGGCAGCTACGGCCACGGCCGAATCTTCTTCCGTCAAGAAGAAGCGTCGCCCTGGTGTGCCTCCTCGCCGGGGCAAGAAACTCCGCAGTCTGTTGAAGAATCAACAGGCTCGAATCGACAAAGAAGGCAATTTACCCCTGAAGCGCGCCGTGGCATTGCTCAAGACTTGCCGCAGGGCGAAATTCGACGAAACCGTGGAAGTCCATATTTCCCTGGGCATCGATCCGACGCAGAGCGATCAACTCGTGCGTGGCTCGGTAGCGCTGCCTCATGGCATCGGCAAGAGCGTTCGCGTGCTGGTGTTTTGCCAAGGCGATAACGTTGCCAAAGCCAAAGACGCTGGGGCGGATTTTGCTGGTGGTGAGGATCTGATTAAGAAGATTCAACAAGAAAACTGGCTGGAGTTTGATGTCGCATTGGCGACTCAAGACATGATGGGCATGGTTTCCCGTTTGGGGAAAGTCCTTGGTCCGCGGGGTCTGATGCCCACCCCGAAGGCCGGCACGGTGATTCCG
>CALEEC010000505.1 GCA_937949245.1 uncultured Gemmataceae bacterium
CGACTCATGCGGCTTGCCTTCAAAATCTTCGAGGTCAAGAATCCATTTGTGCATGTCGGTAAAACGCACCGTCAGCGGATTCAAGGTGTCGTATTTCTCGAACAACAATTCGCCAATTTCACGGGCATTGTGCCAATTGAGGCCCATAGGGCTTTCTCCTTGATTCGGGGCAAAACTATGGCTGGTGCCGCACACACGCACTCTCTTGGTTCGAGCAAACTGGTGTGCTGGTGTTGCACGCCTACTCCCTTTCATCGTAGGTTGAACTCAGCACAGTTGCCAATTTCCCGCATCATCGATGGAGGCATTTCCTCCCTTTGCCGGAAATGCGTCCTAACGGAATCACCGCTGTTGCCGATTTGTTGCATCGGTAGGGTCGACATTCTCGTCGTGTGAGAAAAGGGTTTGGCCGAGAGGGACCAGTCATGCTGGGGTACTTCGTGGGAATCGCGCTTGGTCTGTGGGGGCTGTCCAACGGAGGTATGCCGACGCCGCGGCTTTCGGGGGAGACGTTACAGCGAGTCTGCGATGCCACTGGTTGGATTCTCGCCGGTACGCAAGGAGTCGGCACGGGGTGGTTGATCGATGCCCAACAGCGATGGATGATCACCAATGCCCATGTGGTCGGGAATGCCCCACGCGTCGAGGTGTTTTTCCCCGTTTATCAGGATGGCCAACGGATAGCTCCAAGGGACTACTACCTGAGCCATCGCGAACTGCTGCGGCAGAAAGGTCGTCTCGTGTCGGCTCGGGTCCATGCCCGACAACCCCAATTCGATGTAGCGATCTTGCAGTTGGATTCGCTTCCCGAAGCGGTCATGCCGTTGGAATTGGCCACCGAATGGCCGGCGATCGGTGAGCCACTGTTCGCAGTGGGACAGCGACAAGATCTCGATCTGCTTTGGATTCTGTCGCAGGGATTCCTACGCCAAGTGGCACCGTTGCCTCAGGGGTATTTCGTCGCGGGACAATCGTATCTGCAAGATCAGTCGGTCTTATTGGTCCAATTGCCGATCAGCGAAGGAGATAGCGGCAGTGCTTTGGTCAATACTCGTGGCCAAGTCGTGGGGATCGTCTCGGCAGTACGCAAAACCGCGCCGGCAGTTAGCTTTGCTGTGCCGATCTGGGGGTGGTTTCCTTGGTTCCGCCAAGTGGCTCCGACCGTGGTGAAGCAAGCCGCCGTACCACCACCGAGCCGAAACCTTCTCAAAGCGAATGCGCTAGCCAAGCGTTTGGCCGAAGCGACCGTCCGCGTTCGGCCTGGGAGTTCGGACCATCGCGGGGCCGGCTTCGTCCTCGATGTTCCACGCCGGCTGATTCTAACGACAGCGACTGCCGTTGGAAGTTCGGATCAGCTTGCGGTCATGTTTCCGCAGTGGGATCAGCAACAACTTGTGGGGGACGACCGACGCTACCTCGATCGCTATGCCCTCAGGCAGAACGGGCACGAGGTGGCCGCGGTGGTTCTGGCACGGGATACCTTACGGGATCTGGCTTTGCTGGAGTGTGACCGCATGCCACCGCGGGTGCAATCGCTTCCGTGGAGCGATCGCGTGGAAGTCGGCAATGCCGTGGCCACGATGAACCATCCGGTCGGGGTGGAAGTGCAATGGCTGTTCGCCCAAGGGATCGTTCGGCAATGTGGCAGCATGGTGTTGGCTTCGCGGGGGGCATCCGAAGGGCAACCGGTGCGGGTGTTGCTGACGCAACTCCCCGCTCAAGGATCGGCCAGTGGTTCGGCTGTGGTCGACGAACAGGGGAAGGTCGTGGGTTTGCTGGCCGCTCGGGAAGCGCCCCAGCAGCAAGTCGGCTTTGTGGTAGCCGCGGAAGAGTTGCGGATGTTTCTGAACGCCAGTCAGCCGTTGTGGAACCCGCAAACCGCGGATCAATGGGCACAGCGAGCGGCACGGTTACGGCAATTGCACCGCGATGCGGAAGCCTTGGCCGCGTTGTCGCAAGCGATAAGGCAACGGCCGAACGATCCACGCTTGCATCGCTTGCGGGGCGAATTGGCTTGGTGGCTGGGGGATCGCAAAATGGCCCAGACCGACTGCGAGATCGCGGAATCGGCCCCGGTCCTCGACGCGGAAACTTACTTGCTCCGCGCTCGGTTGACCAACGATCCTCCCGAAAAAGCCCTCCGCTTCGCCGATACTTGGGTCCGGCAATTTCCCCAACATCCGCACGTATACGTTTGGCGAGCCGAATTGCGCCGACACCTCGGCCGCATCGAAGCGGCACTCAGCGACTGCGAAGAAGCCTTATGGCAGATGCCGAACTGCGCGGCAGCATTTCGCTTACGGGCGTCGATTCTGTGGCAACGCGAACAGCACGACGAGGCCATCCGCGATCTGGAACGTGCCGTGGAAGCCGATCCGTTGCACCAAGATTCTATCCATCTGTTAGCGCAGTGGTGCCAGCAGCGACGCGAATTCAAGAAAGCAGCGAGTGTTTATCGGCAACTGTTGGACTTTGCCCCCGATCACGCCCTAGCACGCCTGGGACTGGGGCAAGCGCTGCTCGACATTGGTGAGGATGCCAAAGCGGTGCCGGAATTGGTCCTGGCCGTGCGAAGCGATGCGAAACAGTTGGCCCCGATGGCGCAAATGGTACTCCGACACGCCGATCGCATTCGCGACCGCTCGGCAAACGACCGCAGGGGCGAAGTCGATTGGCTACGGTCGGTGCTATCGGCCTTACGTTCGCTTCCCGAAAAGCCTTCTTGGCAAGCGGAAGGGGAACGCTGTTGGCAGCAGTTGGAACACGCGGCCACAGCAGCAGACGCAGCCGAGGTACTGCGTCGACAGTTTCGCGCCTGGATGGAACACCCTGAGCCGAAATCTTCACCATCGCCGAAAAAATAATCTCTATTGCCGAAGAAGTAAAATCGGGATAATTCCTCGGGTCACCGAAAAAACCGTATGGATGGGCATTTTTCGGTCAAGATTTTTCCACATTGGTCACCACGATCGACCTTTCTGCACTAGATTACAAATGCTTGGGTTCCCTTGGCCAAGATGTTCGGTCGCCAATCGCCCCCTACCGCGAAGGAAACGTCGGATGCAGCCCACTTCGGTGACGATAATCGGAGCCGGTCCAGCCGGTCTGACGGCCGCCTATCTGTTGGCCAAACAACAAGTGCCCGTGACTGTTTTGGAAGCCGATTCGCAATATGTCGGTGGTATCTCGCGGACAGTCCAATACAAAGGTTATCGCTTCGACATCGGAGGACATCGCTTCTTTTCCAAATCGAAGGAAGTCGAGGATTTTTGGACGGAAATTCTGCCGAACGACATGCTTACTCGGCCGCGATCGTCGCGGATCTTTTATCGTGGGAAGTTCTTTGCGTATCCGCTCAAGGCCTTCGAGGCGCTATGGAAACTCGGAATCATCGAAGCGACCCGCTGCGTGTTGTCGTACCTGAAAGCTCGCCTGTTTCCGCATCCGAAGCCGCGGAGCTTTGAAGATTGGGTGACCAATCAATTCGGCTCGCGATTGTTCCGCATTTTCTTCAAGACCTACACAGAGAAGGTCTGGGGAATGAGTTGCAAAGAGATCTCGGCCGACTGGGCGGCCCAGCGAATCAAGGGATTGTCCCTGAAGTCGGCGATTTTCAACGCCCTTTTGCCTAAAAGGCAACCCAAAGATCGCACGCAGGTGATCAAAACGCTAATCGACTCGTTCCGGTATCCGCGTCTGGGTCCGGGGATGATGTGGGAAGCCTGTGCTGAGAAGACCCAGCGGATGGGGGGCAAAATTCTCCTGGGACACAAGGTGATCGGCTGCCGTTATGACGAACAAGAACGCTTCTGGGAGGTGATGGCCCAAAATGCCGCTGGTGAGGTGACGAGCTATCGCAGTGAGCATTTGATTTCGTCGGCACCGATGCGTGAATTGGCCCACGCAATCGCGCCGCATTTGTCCGGCACCAGCTTGGCTGCGGCCGATGCGTTGAAGTATCGCGATTTTATCACGGTGGCCCTCATTTTACCCGATCGCCAGCAGTTTCAGGACAACTGGATCTACATTCACGATCCCTCGGTCAAAGTCGGCCGAATCCAGAACTTCAAGTCATGGTCGCCAGAGTTAGTTCCCGATCCGAACATGAACTGTTACGGCCTGGAATATTTCTGCTTCGAGGGCGACGGCTTGTGGAATAGTAGCGACGCCGAGTTGATCGATCTAGCCAAACGCGAGTTAGAGCAAATCGGCTTGGCCAAGGCAGCCGAGGTGGTCGATGGCTGTGTCGTGCGGCAATCGAAGGCCTACCCGGTCTATGACGATGACTATGCCACGCATGTCCAAGCCATCCGCGACGAGTTGGAACATCGTTTCCCCACCCTGCACCTCGTGGGCCGCAATGGCATGCACAAGTACAACAACCAAGATCACGCCATGATGACCGCGATGCTGTGTGTCAAAAACATCCTCGCCGGTCAGCAGATTTATGATTTGTGGAAAGTCAACCAAGACGCCGAATATCACGAAGCGGGCACAGCAGGGGCACGCTCGGAGATCAGCGGCGGTGCGTTACGCTTGGTGCCGCAACGCTTGAAAGACGATGCGGAACAATCGGTCGCGGCCGGAACCACTTCCGGTTGACGGGGAGTGATCGCCTTGATGAGCGAACCTCTGTTGTCCAGTGACGTCCCTGGCTATCCCTGTCGGCGTGGCAAGGTGCGAGACGTCTACGACTTGGGCGAAACTTTAGTCATCGTCGCCACGGATCGCATTAGTGCCTTCGATTGGGTGCTGCCGGAAGGTATCCCCGGCAAAGGGGTCATCCTCACCCAATTGACCCAATTCTGGCTCGATTGGCTAAAGGTGCCGCACCATCTGTTGAGTGTCGAGGTAAACGATCTGCCCCCCGCATTCGTGCAACGCCGAGAGATGCTCGCAGGGCGAACGATGCTGGTACGGAAAACGCAAGTGGTGCCGATCGAATGCATCGTCCGCAGTTACCTGGCCGGTTCGGGATGGAAAGAATACCAACGCCATGGTTCAGTATCAGGAGTTCAGTTGCCCCCCGGCTTGCAGCAGAGCCAACGACTAGACACACCGATCTTTACCCCGACAACCAAAGCAGAAACCGGGCATGACGAAAGCCTTTCGTTCTCGACCATGGCGCAGCGGATTGGATCGGAACTAGCCGAGGAACTACGTCGACGCAGCCTCGAAGTCTACTGCCGCGCCGCGGAATATGCCGCTCAGCGGGGCATCCTGATTGCCGACACGAAGTTGGAATGGGGCATCGCTCCCGATGGCGAACTGCTGCTCATCGATGAGGTACTCACGCCGGACAGTTCCCGCTTCTGGCCGGCGGATGCGTATCAGGTCGGCAGTTCGCCTCCGTCGTTCGACAAGCAATTCGTACGCGATTGGCTCGAAACCATCTCGTGGGACAAAAACAGCCCGCCTCCGCATCTGCCGATAGACATCGTCACCCGCACGGCACAGAAGTACGCGGAAGCATTGCACCGTTTGCGTTCGCCGGCAAGCGAAGGGTCCGTCTAATGGCAACGGATTTTTCCTCCACCGCTGACGCTGAGCAGCGGGTGTCAGCCCGCCGTGGTGGAATGAACACTATGTCGCAGTAAATCGCAGCAGACATACATCGAAACTTGGACATAATACCCACGGCATGCTGACGCCCGCCGCTCGGGAGATACGTTTGCCGCATTCGCGCGTTGAACTACTTCGCTTCCGCGACCTTGACCAACTTTTCGATCTCCTGCTCAATCACTGCGTCCCCCGGATTGCCGATCCAGCGTGCGCGAATGACGCCTTGATGATCGATCAAATACAACGTCGGGAAGGCCTGAATGTTCCACTCGGCCAGCAGATTCTTCTTATCGTCTTGCTTATGTCGGAAGGAACGCCAGGAAATGCCCTCCGCATTGACCGCTTTCTTGTATTCGTCGAGATCCTCATCGGCATTGACACCGAGCAACACGAAGGGCTTGCCGGCGTAGTTTTTGACCAACTTCTTATTGTGCGGCACCATCGCCATGCATGGCCCGCACCAGGAGGCCCAGAAATCGAGCAGAATTACTTTGCCGGCGAAATCGCTCAACTTCATCGGCTTGCCTTCCATGTCATTGCCGGCCAATTCGGGGGCCTTTCGGCCCACGGACAGGAAGCGAATCTCGAACAGATAGGGCTTGATGAATTTTTCCAACTCCATCTCGCCAGCATCGACAGATACGATCGCTTTGCCGTGCTTGGTCGCGGCAGCATCCAACAACGTCTCCGCTTCCTTGAGTTTCTTGTCGCGATCTTCCTGAGTCGCACTGCGTTCGCTGAGCACTTTCATTAGCAAGGCCAATCCAACCGAGGCTTTGGCCTTGCCTTCCGGTTGGGGCGATTTGTCCATCAACGTCCGCAGGAACTTTTCGGCGATGTCTTGCCGTTCGCTAAGTACGTCGTGCAACCGGAGGGCAATGTCGCCGACTTTCGGATCCGCTAGGTGATGCTTTTCGAGTACGCCTAGCAAGAATTCCGCTTCTTCCGGCGTGTTTTCTAGCATTTCGCCTGTGATTTGCACCACGGCCGGGCTAGCGGGGTATTTCTTGATCAGGTTGAGGAAAGCCATGTCGGCTTCTTTCTGGAAAGCACGCAACTCCGCGATGACTTTCTTTTCTTCTTCCGGTGTCTTGGCATCGTCGAGTTTTTTGGTCAATTCTTGTTGTCGTTTCTTCAAGCGGACTGAAAGTTCATCGATTTCTTTGGCTATGGCTTTGTCTTTGTCGTCGGCCCATACCGTTGTAGGACGATCCGTCCAGATCCAGACGGCGATGCCGACCCAGAGCGAGGCGAACAACGATTTCACCGGCAGATTCCTTTCCTCAAGAGGAAGTGGTGCCCAAGCACGATGGCTTTCCAGCCGTCACGATATCCGATTGTTCCTCCGGCGCGAAGGGGATTGACCAACGTCGGTCCTCGTGCCTTTAGGATGGCTAACGTCGGCTGCTGCCGAGGCCGGTCGCTTGACGGACCAAATCGAGGGTGATTCGGGCCTCGGCACGGGCGCGATGCGCGCCGTCTTGGAGGATCGCCTCAACCTCATCCGGCTTGGCCGCCAAGGCTTTGCGCCGCTCGCGGAAAGGCTCGAAGTAGGCGTCGATCTTGGCTAGCAACTCCGTCTTAGCGGCCCCGTAGCCGTAGTTCCCCGCCCGATACTTCGCCGCCAGCGCTGCTTTCTCTTCCTCCGACGCGAACAAGCTGTACAACGCGAAAACATTGCAGCGGTCG
>CALEEC010000506.1 GCA_937949245.1 uncultured Gemmataceae bacterium
ATTACCGGTCTGACCCCCGGCATCACCAACTTGGTGTTGGTGGACATCGACAACAAAGAAGAAACCTACAAGATTGAAATTGCCACCGATGTCGAATTGTTGCGTTATCTGATCAAAAAATCGGTCCCCACGTCGAACGTCGAGCCGATCGGTGGACCTAGTGGTGTCGTGGTGTTGACCGGTAACGTCGCGCACGCGGATGATGTGCCAACGATCATGGAAATTGCTCGCAATGCCCTGCCGGCCAATGCCCGCGCGGTCAACGGCCTGACGGTGGGTGGCGTGCAGCAAGTCCAACTCGATGTCGTGGTCGCTTCGGTCAACCGCAGTGAAGCCCGTCGGCGTGGCTTCGACTTCGGTATTCCTGGGTCGAACTTGAACTTTTATAGTGCGATATCGGGAATTTCAGTTCCAGCTATCGCCGGGGGTGTGGGGGGAATTGGCGGAGGAGCCGTCCCGGTTGGTGCTCCAGGGGCGTTGGCGCAGCAACTATTGCCGAGTCCGAATGCGAATTTGGTCTTCCAATTGTTGCCCTCGCAGGTGCAATTGGTAATTCAAGCTCTTCGTGATGAACGCTTGGCGAAAGTCGTGGCAGAACCGCGCTTGGTTACCTTGAGCGGTCGGCCCGCTTACTTCCTCGCTGGTGGTCGTCAAGCAACGCTGGGAGGAGCCGCAGGTATCAACGGCCCCGGTGTGGCGTATGAGCAGATCGGTAGCGAACTGGAGTTCTTGCCGTTGGTGCTGGGGAATGGCAAAATTTATCTAGAAGTCGCCCCTCGCTTCCGTGCGGTCAACCAAGCCTTGGGGATCGGTACGGTTTTCGGCACAGTTCCCGGTTTTGACGAGCAATCGGTGCGTACCTCGGTTATCATGGAACCCGGGCAAACCTTCGCCATCGGTGGGGTGATTTCGTCGAACATTCAGGCGAGTGCGGTTCGCGTGCCGGTTTTGGGCGATCTCCCCTTTGTCGGCGTCTTGTTCAGCCGGATCGAATACAGCGAAACGGAGACGGAATTGGTCATCTTGGTCACGCCGCATCTAGTCGATGCGCAAGATTGCCATCAGGTGACCAAGAAATTGCCAGGGCGAGAAACACGCACGCCGGACGACTTTGAACTATACTTGGAAAATGTTTTGGAAGTTCCCCGTGGACAACGGTCGGTTTTCGTGAACAATCGATATAAGGCACCGTTCAAGAATGATCCATCGGCTAGTCAGTTCCCCTGCAACCAAGCAGGTGCGAGTCGAATGGTCGGCTGTAGCACTGGGAACTGCACCAGTGGTGCCATCGTAGCCCAACCGCTGCTGGCTCCCGGTCAGCCGATGATGATGCCTAGCGCCTCCACGGTGCCCGCGGCTCCCTCAGGCAACGGAACTCCGGCCCCTACGACGCCCCCCGGAGTGTCCCCGCCTACGGGAAACACGCAGTACGCGACGCCAGACGCCTTGGGATCTCCCACGTCGACGTCAACCCTGGAATCACCGCGATTGCTCCCTTATGAGCAACCGCAACCTTGATCGCTCGGCGATCTGAGAACACGGGTGCCCACGGTCGATCGTTTGGTCGGCCGTGCGGCCGTTTCTGCCAACGCACCTCGGCCGTTGCAGCAAACGTCCCCCGTAGCCCGACCCTCTGGCCGTGCCACCTAGTTTTTCGGTGCTACTCATGCAACGTATCGCTATCGTGGATCCGTCCGACGCCAGTCGTGATTCGCTCCGATCCCTGTTGTTGGGGATCGATACGGTCTGGCTCGAAGCCGAATGTGCTCGTTATGAATATTTTCACGATGTGATCCAGCAATCGGTCCCCGATCTAGTCATCATCTCGCTGGATGCCGACGAAAACAAAGCCCTGAACCTCGTATCGCAGTTGGCGGCCGAATATCCGCGGTTGCCGATCATCACCATCAGTCGCAACGCCCAAGCCCTACTGCAATCGCTGCAACGCGGTGCCAAGAGCTTTCTCAGTCATCCCATCGATTTCGATAACCTGTATCAGTCGATCCGCAAAGCGATTCCTGGGAATGACTCGGGGTTGGTGCAACCCGGTCGTCCGTCCGGCCCCAATGCCATGGTCATCTCCATTCTTGGTTCGCGGGGGGGCGTCGGTTGTACGACGATCGCTTGCAATCTTGCCGCGGCGATCGCTGCCGATCCCGTTCATCAAGTCGCACTTGTCGATCTCGATCTATCGATGGGCGATGCGGATATCGTGCTGGAAACCACGGGAGGCGACAACATCAGCATCGCGGATCTGGCCCGTAATATCGAACGCCTCGACATGAACTTCATCCGCCGCGCCATGGTGAAGCATGAAAGTGGCGTATCCATCCTCCGCCATCCGTTGGAAATGAGTGAAGTCGGTAGCGTCCACGATGCCCACATCGAACGCATCATCAATCTGCTCCGCATCAGCTACACGTATCTGATCATCGACCTGAGCAAGGCGTTTTTGCCTACCGACATCATGGCCATGCGGATGTCGGATGTGATTCTGCTGGTCGGCCAATTGGAACTGAGCAGCCTACGCAACGTGGTGCGGATGCTGCACACGTTAGGAAATGAAGAAAATCTGGGCGAAAAGATTCGCTTGGTGATGAATCGCGTCGGTTCCGATGTGTCGGAAGACGGCATCAGCTTGAAGAAAGCCGAGGAAGTGGTCGGCCGACCGATCTTCTGGCAGATACCCAACGATGCGAAAGCCGTCATTGGCAGCCGTGTGGCCGGCGTGCCATTACTGAAACACTCCCCCCGTAGTCGTGTCAATCAAAGTCTGCAAGGACTCGCCGACACGCTGATCGGAAAAACGCCGGCCACGACTACCACGACATCGTCCAGGAAGTCGGGAGTGAAATGGTTCTTTGGTAGCAAAGAAACAGAGTGAGGATGGGGAAAGTTGGATGATTTTCTCGTCTGGAACCTATTGTCAGAATCGATCATAATGCAATATGAATCGACCGTTTGCGTTCCCCGACGGTCGAGGCTCTCAACACTAGAGCTACTCCACGAGGTGATCTCGCGGAGATGTCATCGGGACGACGATCGACCCCAATTGAGGATGTGCCGAAATGTCTCGATTGCAACAAGGACTTTCTAAACTCAACAGCATCAGTCATCAAGGAACTGCTGGTGCTGGTGGTAGTAGCATCGGCGGTGCGTCTCGCCCTTTGACCTCGGGTGGCACGGGGGGCGGAGCAAACAAGAACTATGAAGAACTGAAACGCTCGATTCACTCGAAACTGGTCGAGCGGCTCGACTTCACTCGAGTCAAAGACCTCAATAGCGATGCGATGCGTCGCGACATCCGCCGTGTCGTCGAGCATTTGTGCGATACCGAAAATCCGCTGCTCAACCGGATGGAACGCGAGAAACTCATTGATGAAATCCTCGATGAGGTGCTCGGCTTCGGGCCGCTCGAACCGTTGCTGAAAGATCCGACCATCAGCGATATCCTCGTCAACGGTCCCAAAAAAGTTTACGTCGAACGTCGCGGTAAACTCGAACTCACTGACGTGAAATTCCGGGACAACGACCACCTGTTGCAGATCATCGACCGCATTGTCTCGAAAGTCGGTCGTCGGGTGGATGAAACCTCGCCCATGGTCGACGCTCGTTTACCCGATGGTTCGCGGGTCAATGCAGTGATCCCGCCGATCGCGTTGGATGGTGCGTCGTTATCGATTCGTCGTTTCGGCTCCAACCCGCTGAAACTCGAAGACCTTCTGAACTACAAAGCCTTCAGCCCGGAAATGGCGATGTTGATGGAAGCCGCGATTAAAGCTCGGCTGAACGTCATCATCTCCGGCGGTACCGGTTGCGGAAAAACGACGCTATTGAACACGCTGTCGAGCTTCATTCCGCACGATGAGCGGGTGATCACCATCGAAGACGCGGCTGAACTGCAACTGCAACAAGATCACGTCGTGCGTCTGGAAACGCGGCCGCCTAACATCGAAGGCAAAGGGGCGGTGACCACGCGGGATTGCGTGCGTAACGCGCTGCGGATGCGCCCAGAACGCATCATCATCGGCGAGTGCCGGGGAGCCGAAACCCTCGACATGCTCCAGGCGATGAACACCGGTCACTCCGGGTCGATGACCACGTTGCACGCCAACAACCCCCGCGAAGCCCTCAGCCGTTTGGAAACCATGATCATGATGGGCGGTTTTGAATTGCCGATCAAAGCCATGCGGCAACAAATCGCCTCGGCAGTCGATTTGATCATCCAAGCCAACCGTCTGCAAGGAGGCCCCCGACGGATCACGAGCATCACCGAAGTGCTCAACCTGGAACAAGACATCATCATCATGCAAGAAATCTTCCGGTACAAACAGTTAGGCGTCGATCAGAATGGCCGAGCCTATGGCCAATTCGAGGCGACCGGTGTTCGTCCGACCTTCGTGCCCCGCTTGGAACAAAAGGGCATCAAGTTGCCGTCGAACATGTTCGCCGAACGCGTACTGATGCGCGATTACTAAACCGTTCCGTCGGATGTTTGGCTCCGCTCGGCGGTTTGTTCCTTGCCGAGTCGGAGCTTCTCCAAGTTCTGGGTTCTTTTTTTCGGATAGCTAGCCCAATGATCCTTGGATCGTTTTCGCAGCAGGTGACCCGCTTATGAATATCACGACCCTAGTGACCATGCTTGCCATCGCAGGGGCAGTCGGTGCGATCCTGCTGCTCCTGTTTGGAGGCGATACCAAAGGCCGAGCCGCCGAACGGCTCGATATAATCGTCGGCAATCGTCGTAAAGAATCCTCCGCCGATATGCTCTTAGCGAGCGCCGTGAAGGATCTGGACCGAAAAAATCTGCTCGACAAACTGACCCCCGAAATCTTCAACCTCACCCGTATTTTTGAACAGGCCGATGTTAACATCCGTCCCAGCGCCCTTTTTGGCGTGGCCCTGGCACTGACGGTGGTCGGTGGCATGGTCAGCTGGTTGATGGTCAACCCCTATGTGGCTCCGGTGGGTGGGTTGATCGGTTTCTCGCTACCGTTTTTGTGGCTGTTCAAAGCACGCAGCGACCGCATGAAAAAATTTGCCGCCCAACTCCCCGATGCGATGGAATTGATCGCCCGGGCATTGCGGGCCGGTCACTCTCTGGCCGCAGGCTTGCACGTCGTCGCTGAAGAAATGCCTGCGCCGATCTCCAAAGAGTTCGGCCGAGTCTACGAAGAACAAAACCTCGGTATTCCCCTCGAAGATGCGCTAAAGTCGATGTGCGAT
>CALEEC010000507.1 GCA_937949245.1 uncultured Gemmataceae bacterium
CTCCTGGGGCGTGAATTCCAAGGCCAGAGGTCGGCGAAATCGGAGTGTAGCTGATCGGCAGGTGAAACGCAAACGTCAGGCCGAGCGGCAAGCGAAGCGATGGGCGAGCCTAGGATTTTCCATAGCATGGCAGCAGGCATATTATGGCAGCACAGCAGGCGTATTTCGGGGATTGAGCCGATTCGGAGCCAAGCGGCGATGTCGTCCATGTCGATGCCTACGCCCGCACCACAGCGTACCTCGCCGATCGTCTGGATCGCGGCGGTGCTTTTGCCTCTGGCGATTGCTTGGCAAGTCCGGGAGTTTCTGCGGCATCCCGAGGTTTGGCCTCCGTGCGATTATGTCGAATACTGGTCGGCAGCGCGGTTGTGGATGTCCGGGGGCAATCCGTATTCGCCCCAGGAAATGTGGCTGTTGCAGCAGCAAGCCGGCACGACGACCGACCATGTCGTGATGTTGTGGAATCCGCCGTACGTGTTGCCGTTGTTGGCTTGGTTGGCTTGGTTCGATCCGCGGGTGGGGCAGTTGTTGTGGCTGCTGATGAATTTGACCGTGTCGCTGTATTGCGCCGATCGGCTTTGGCGACACTACGCCCAGACCAGCAAACGCCGGGGGGCCGCGTGGTTGCTTATGCTGACTTTCGCACCGACGGTGTTCCTGTTCTACATGGGCAATTGGTCGAGTTTGCTTTGGCTGGGGTTGACCGGTTTCCTAACGCTACGAACGCGGCAGCGGCCTTTGCTGGCGGGGATGCTCGGGGCGTTGACCGCGATCAAGCCGCACTTGTTCAGCCTTTTCGCGTGGGTGCTGCTGCTGGAAGCGTTGGCCCATCGAGACGGCCGACGGGTGTGCCTCGGCGGAATACTGGCACTGGGGCTGTTGAGCGGCATCGTGACGGCGGTAAGTCCGAACATCTGGTCGCAATGGCGTGACCTCAACCGGATGCCCGGGTCGGACATTTTGTGGACCGCCGAGGAAGTGTTGCATCCCACCTTGGGCTACGGTTTGCGGGCTTTGGTCGCTTGGGTCGCCGCGGATCATTTCTGGGTGCAGGTGCTTCCCTGCTCGCTCGGACTCCCGTTGACCACAATCTATTGGTGGAGACGGCGACCAATTTGGGATTGGAACGTCGAACTGCCGCGACTGACTTTTGCCAGCTTGCTGCTAACGCCTTATGGAGCTTGGGTCTACGATTATCAGGTGCTGTTGCTGATGCTGCTGCCGGCGTGGCATCGTGTGCTGAGCCAACCCGATCCGCTGATTCGCGTGGCGTTGGGCTTCGTGTGGCTCAATGCCAATCTTGGGGTGATCGGTCGGATCGGCCAACCCGGAGCGCAGCAGAGTCCGTGGTTGGTGTTGACGATCGTCGTGTTGGTCGGCTTGTGTTGGGGGGTGCAGCGATCTCTCGAGCGAGCTGCATCGACCACGACCAAGACCGCGGCTCCGGCACGGCCTGCGGAGCCATCTTCGGGATGATGGTTTCAGCAGATTGAGCGATCCACGTTGGCTACGACCAGAACCGCGCTCCTGGCACGGCCCGCAGAGCCATCTTCGGGGGGAAGGTGGCCGTGGGGCGTGCTGGGGCTGGTGGTCGGGGGCATTGCTCACTTCGGCTTCGTTTCGAGGCGACGGATTTGAATGTGCCGAAACGCGACTGGATCCCCGTGGCCGGCGAAGCCGAAATAGCCGCGCAGACGATCCTTGCCGGGGTGCGGAGTCTTATCTTTGAACTCGGTCACCTGGCTGAGATCACCTTCCAAAATGCGAGTGCCGTTGAGTTCGACGCGTAAGGTATGGCCGATGGCCGTCACTTCCATGAAGTTCCATTCGCCGATAGGTCGATCGTAACCGCGGACGGCGGCAATCATGCCATAGGCCGAGCCGTTGTACTGCCGAGGGTCCAACTTCGCATGCTTGGGGGCGTTGTCGTCCAAAATTTGCACCTCGCACATAGCCACTTGCGACGCCTGTCCTTTGCCCGGATAGCGGATCGCTAGCCCGTTGTTCCCCCCCGGCGGGAGGCGATATTCCAAGCGTACCGCAAAGTCGGCGAACTCCTCCTGGGTGAAGATGACCCCGCCTTTTTGGGGCCGACAGACGATCGCGTTGTCTTGAATCGCGTAATTTTCCAGAGCGCCGGTCCAGCCGGTGAAGTCTTTGCCGTTGAAGATGTCGACGTACTGGGAGGCTTGGTGTCGGCGCAGAATCTCGTTGGCTTCGCTGGGGGGAATTTCGCGAAGGAACAGGTTCCGCCAACGGATTTCACCGCCGTGCGTTTGAAGCTGAATCGAGCCAGTCTTGGGGAGGGGGAGTTTGCGGTTCCAGAAGTTTTCCAAACGAGCGTGATCGACGACCAGTTGGCCGTTGAGGTAGACCGTGACGCGTTCCCCGACCATGATGATGCGAAAGGCGTTCCATTGTCCGAACGGTTTGTCGGCTAGGACGAGCGGATCTTTCCCGGGGGCACCAGGGCTGTTGTTCCATAGGCCGCCGGAGCCTTTGTCTGCTCCCAATTTCCATTTGCCGCCAGCTTCGGTGGTATCCCAAATTTGCACTTGGGGGGTGTTGCGTAGGTAGATGCCGCTGTCGGCTTTGGGGACGGTTTTGTATTCCAACAGCAGCTCGAAATCGCCGAACTCGGCGTCGGTGGTTAGGTAGGCACCTTGCCCGTCGTTGACGAGTTCTCCATTTTCGATGCGCCAGTGTTTCCGAGCGTCTTCGGTCCATTGAGCGATTTGGGCTTGGCGTTGCTCGGGGGGCATGGCTTTGAGTTTGTACGGATCGAAGTGA
Source organism: uncultured Gemmataceae bacterium (assembly GCA_937949245.1). GTDB lineage: Bacteria > Planctomycetota > Planctomycetia > Gemmatales > Gemmataceae > CALEEC01. The sequence continues at coordinate 2,791 of CALEEC010000507.1, forward strand.
GGCATCCCGTGCCAGCCGATGAGGTCTTTGCCGTTGAACAGAGCCTTAAACCCCTGGGGCGGTTGGGGTTCCGCAGCGAAGCAGGTGGTGCCGACGAGGCTGCCGACCAACCCGACGATGGCTGCGAGGAATCCAGAACGTGGTTGCACTGGTTTCATGATGCACCTGGAGGATGGACATTGTGGAAGGAAGAATAGCGGGATTGTAGTCCGTTGCCGTGGAGAAGCGGAGCAAAATTTCTGGGACGTGGTCGGGGATTTCTTGGTTTCGCTGATTTCGCCGAACCGTTTGCACGGCGGATGGTTTTCACGGCGGGCGAACACTTGCCGTGTCCGTCTCTCGTCATGCCTGTCTCCCGCCTTAGGTCCGTAGCTTGCCATGGGATCACGACGAGCCAAGCGTGGTATCATGGAATACCATAACCGCGGTGAATCTTCATGCGTCCGGCCACGCGAACAGGAGAGGGCATGAACGTCGAGCCAGCCGTTGCTGAGCGACATTCTTACGCCGTCGAGCCGAGCCAGCTTTCCGATCCAGCGGGCACCTCTTGGCCCATCGAGGGCCGACTCTGGGTGCTCGCTACCATAGCTTTACTGTTCTCTGGGTGGTACAAAGGCATCAATTTGCTCCTGCTGCTAGCCCATCTCATGCTGGGGCTGTGGTTGGTCAACGGCGTCGTGGCACGCCGAGCGGTCAGTTTTGTTCGCGGTCAACGTCGGGCCATGCCGTGGGTGCGTGCCGGTGAGCCGGCGTTGTGGGAAATCGAAATCGTCCACCACGCTCCCCGTGAAATTCGCGGCCTGATCGTCGAAGATCGCGGCGACCAACACGCCGTCGCTTGGCTGATCCCCGAAATTCCTCCCGCAGCACCGATGGTTCTGTATCAGATGGTCCGACTCCGACGCCGGGGCCGTTATCTTCTGCCGCCGGTGCGTGCTTGCTGCCGTTGGCCGTTCGGCTTGGTCCAGCAGACGCGGAAGTTGACTCCTCCCAGCGAATGCTTGGTGCTGCCCCGCCTCGGGCGAATCGATCTGATGATGATGCGATCGTGGCTGCAACGGCACACCCGCGGCGATGGCCGAGCGCATCAATGGGCGCGGCAGGTTGCCGAACAAGAAGCGCAACTGCGCAGCCTACGCCCTTACCGCAGCGGCGATAGTCCGCGTTGGGTGCATTGGAAAACCAGTGCCCGCCGCAATGAATTGATGGTTCGCGAATTCGAGCATCCGCATTCGTCGGACCTACTGATCGTCTTCGATTGGTCGATCGCTCCCGATAGTTCCGCCGCATCCAGCGGTTCGGCCGCATCCAGCGGTTCGGCCACATCCGAGAGTTTCACTGCTTCCCGGAGTTCTGCCGCGAAGTTCGAGCAGGCCGTGGAACTGACAGCAACCGTCGTCGATACTTGGTGCCATTTGCCCAACGTCCGCGTCGGCCTGATTCTTGCGATGCGTCCGCCAGTGGTGCTGTTGCCCAATAGCCTTGCGGAGCATCGCGAACAGTTGGCTCGTGTGTTGGCTCTGGTCGAGCCTACCGAGCCGGTTGAACCGAGGGATTGTCTGCAAGGGCAGTCGCTCAAGGCGTTGCAGGTTCCCGTGTTGTTGCTGACCAATCGGCCGCAGCAGCGTCAGGCTTGGTCGCAGGCTTTGGGCCGAGCGATCGCCGTGGCCGGACTAGACCCGCGGCCGGCGTGGTATACTCCGCCCAGCGAGAGGTGAATATGCCTTTGCAATTTGGCTTCCGTTTCAGTCTGTATCTGACGTTGAGCTTGGCGTGCAGCTGTTTGGGCTATGCCGAGTTGCCGCTGTTGCCGGAGATTTCGTTATTCGCCATCGCGGTCGGCGCACTGATCGTCGGGGCGTTTTTCCTCGAAGGCCGATGGGCGTTGGCGGATCGTCCGGCGAACATCTTGGGCGCGGTACTGATGGCCGGCTTGGCTTTGTGGTTCGTCGTGCGGTTGTTTCGGCCCAGTGGTTCGGTGCTGGATGGCATCCCGTGGCCGACCGGGCTATTGCCCTATTTGGGGCCGGTGCTGATGGTCGCTATGACGGCCAAGCTGTTTCGCCCCAAGCAGGTCGTCGATTTCTGGGCGATGCATGGCATTGGCTTGACCTTGGTCGCGTTGGGCTGTGTTTTGGCCGGCGACGGCGTGTTCGGCGTCATGTTGCTCTTGTACTGGGTCAGCCTCATTTGGAGCTTGACGCTGTTTTTCTTGTACCGTCAGACGTTGACACTATCAAGCGGGACAACCCAGCAGCAGGTACGACAACTGTTGCGTAGCCGGTATTTCCTGTGGGGCGAAGCCGGCCGGTTGTTCGTGGCGGCTCTGATTGTCGGCATCATCGGCTTTTTGTTGACCCCGCGAACCGGCCAACAGCGTTGGGAATCGACATTTTTGGCCCGCGCCAAGGCCCAGACCGGCTTGCACGCCGAACAGGATATCGACTTGAATCGCAGCGGGACTTTGGGCATCAGCAAAGAGGTTGCCTTCGAGGTGCTCGTCCGCGGTCTGGACGGTCAACCCCGCGACGATCTGAGCCTGGAAACACGCTGGCGTGGGATGGCCCGTTATTACTACGAGCGCGGCCGTTGGCCAGCTACGCCCCACCATGGCATCGACATTCGGCCGGTCGATCCGCAGACCTTCGAGCCGGTACGTCCCAAACGACGCAATCTGTTCGGCAGCCGAGGCATTGATCCGGCCGAATGGGATCGTCCCGACTTGGGCAAAGACCGCTTCCTTCTGGAATTCCATCCTTCGCCGATGTTGCGGGGGCTAGATGTGGTCGCTGAGCCGGTGCTGTGGGAACCTGACCGAGAGGTTCCCTTGGCTACCGTGAGCCGGTCGGGGAAATTGCTAGAATGGGCCATGCTTCCCGACGGCACCTTTGGTCCGATCAGTCACACCGACAGTGGCCCAGATCGCCGAGAATCGCGGCCCGCGGTCTATCGTCAGATGACCCGGCCGGCCGGAGGCGCACCACCGCTGCCGAAGATGTGGGGCTTGTCGCGGTCGGCCGTCGAGATCTTGGGGGGGCCGCAATCGTATCCGAAGTGGATTCGTCCCTGGACCGATGCCCTGCTGCAACGCTTGGTGCAGGAGCAATGCTTGTCGGCCCAAATCTTGGACCGCGACGAGCAAGGCCGCATTCGGCCGGAGCATCAGCTCGTGGTCATGAAGGCGTTGGAACGGCACTTCCTATATTCCGGCGAATACGCTTACACGTTGAAGCATGAACGCAAGAACCCAGCGAAAGATCCCATCGAGGAATTTCTGACCGACACCAAGGTAGGCCGTTGCGAGCGATTTGCCGCGGCGCTGACGTTGATGCTGCGCTCGCAAGGCATCCCGGCTCGGCTGATCATGGGCTTCAAAGGCTGCGAGCGCGTAGACGAGGGACGGTATCAAGTGCGTCAGAGTCAGGCCCATGCTTGGGTGGAGGCGTTGTGGGTGCGGCAGTACACGCGTCGTACCGAGCCTGACGAAATGGGTTCCAGGCCGTGGTTCCACAGTACGCCGGTGCTGTACGGGGAGTGGCGCACTCTGGACCCAACGCCGAGCGACGAGAGCACCGATGCCGACGCGCAATTGACCTGGTGGGGCGGAGCGCAGGCTCTAGGAGCGGCATTGTTCCGCGACTTCATTTTGGGCTTCAACAGCGAGCAACGGCACAAGGCATGGCAAGCATTGCGCAACAGTTCGGTCGAATCGTGGAACGCCTTGTGGACCGAGCTGCGGGAAGGCCAAATCTCGGTGCGTTCGGCATTGTTGGTAGTGACGACGGTGGGAATATTGGTGGGATTGACGTTTCTGGTGCGTCGGTCGCGTCGGCGTCAGCGTTCACGGCAAGCGGCGGCATTGCCGGGGGGGCCGATGGAACCGCGGACGACGGTCGATTTCTACGATGAACTGCTGCAGTTGTTGGGTCGAGCCGGTTTTCGGCCGACGCTCAGCCAGACCGCGGCGGAGTTTGCCCAGAGTGTCTGGCGGCTTTGGACCAACGATGCGTCGCTGAGGGAAGTAGCGCGTATACCGATGGAACTGACATCGCTATACTACCGCGTCCGTTTCGGCGACCACCCACTGAGCACCGCCGAGTTAGAAAACATCGCCCAATCCCTGACCCACCTCCGCCACACTCTCTCGCCCCCGGAGGAAGGGGCGCAAGTGCAGACTTCCCAGGGATAATCCTTCGGAAGAGAGTAGACGGACATCCATGAAACTACTGCAAGGGTTCCCCTCAACTTACAGAGGAAGGACTTGCCGGGGGAGGGGGGGAGTCTTTCACTTGGATCAGGAGGCGGTTGCGGCCGTATTTGCGGCAGTCCCATTCGCCTTTCAGGCGGTCGATCGCGAAGCCGTCTTCCGCTTGAATCACCAGAACTGACTCCAACGGCAGCCGTTGTTGCAGCGTTTCCACCAGCCGTAAGAAGTCTTCCAAGCGCTCCGCAAGGTCCGGGAACGGCGGACTGAGGAAGACGTTCACCGGCGCATCGCCCGGGATCCAACGGTCGACCCAACGGTACACATCGCTTCGCACGATCTGCGTCTGCTCGGCGACGCCGAACTTTTGCGCGTACGCCTGGATCTCGGAGGTCAACTTCCCATCGCGTTCCACAAACACCGTGCGCGTCGCACCTCGGCTGATCGCTTCCAAGCCTACGACTCCCGTGCCCGAAAAGACATCGTAAAAGACGCGATCGGGAATCGCATTGCCCAAAATGCTGAACAACGCCTCGCGTACCATCTGCGGCGTGGGGCGCATGCCTTCGTGGACCAGGCACACCAATTTGCGGCCGCGGAGTCGGCCAGCCACGATGCGAACTTCACTGCGTTCCATAGAGGCGAACCCGGGCATAGGCCTTGGCAGTTGCTCTTAACTAGTTTCTCAGATCCGCTGCCGTTCGACAAGAGCAACCACCTTGGCCGAGCGGTCGATCTTTGCGCCGACGACCATTCGAGGTATAAGGCCAGCGTCGGTGATGGCTTTGTTCTGGGACTACGCGTCGCTAGGGCGGCTCGTGGTAGTTATATCGACAGGAGATTCCCCCATGCGATGGCTGGGCTGGACTTGTGCAGGACTAGTGTCCCTATCCGCGGCGGCTTGGTGTCAAGCTCCCGCGAACCCGACCCCTCCAGTGGTGCCGACTGCTTCTCCCGAGGTCCAACGCCTCGATCAGTTGCTTGCCGCTTGGGAACAACGCATGAAATCGATCGAAAGCCTTATCGTCGAATGCAGTCGCGCCGAGTTCGACAAAACCTACAACAGCACCGAACTATTCGTCGGCACCGCGCGCTATCTGAAGCCCAACTTGGCTCGGCTCGACCTGCAAAAGAAAAGCGATCCCAACTACTTCGAGAAATACGTCTGTAACGGCCAACATCTCTACGAATATCGGCTCAAGCAGAAAATGGTTCGCGTGCATGAACTGCCCAAAAACAGCAACGGCATCTCCGACGACACCTTCCTATCGTTCCTCTTCGGCATGAAAGCGGAGGATGCCAAACGCCGCTACGAGTTGCGTTTGGTCAAGGAAGATCAGTGGTGGATCTACGTCGAGATTCTCCCACGTTACACGGCGGATAAGCAGGAGTTCAGCAAAGCGCAAATGGTGCTGTATGCCGCCCCGCAGCAATTGGCGATGTTGCCGCGTCGGTTGTGGTTCCAGCACCCCAACGGCTCCGAGATCACCTGGGAATTTCCCAAGGTCGAGCCGAACGCTCGGTTGAATCGGCAGGAATTTGTGCCGCCGCAACCGCCGAAAGATTGGGTCGTCGAACGTGCTTCTGCGCCGCAAACGCCGGCCAAGGCCAATCCGCCGGCACCGAAGAAATAGTTCGCTTCCGGCTGCCGAACGCTTCCACGTCGCGGCAGCGGGGGCGTTCCCGACTTCGGCAGCGTGAGCGTTCAAGTCGGTCAGGGAGAGCGCACGATGCCGAAGTCTTCGATGGTGAACAGCGGCCGAAAATCGTAGCCGGCCAAGCGTTCCCGAGCCCCTTCCAAGCGATCCACGACACATATCACCCGTTCCACCTTCGCGCCAAGTTGTTCGACAGCCGCGATGGCTTGGGCGACCGATTCGCCGGTGGTCAGCACATCGTCAATCACCGCGACGCGATCGCCGGCACGCACCAGACCTTCGACGCGTTCCCGGCTGCCATGTTCTTTGGCCTGTTTGCGGACGAAAAAACCCTCGATACAGCGGCCGTGGTGGTGGTAGATCAACGCGGCCGCGGCCGACATGGGAATCGCGCCGACTTCCAAGCCGCCGATCGCTTGCAAGTCCAGATCGCAGGTCGCCTGGTACAGCAGCTCGCCCAGTAACGCGATCGCTTCTGAGTGGAACAGAATTTTTTTGCTGTTGATGTAGTAGTTGCTCGTCTTGCCCGAAGCGAGGGTGAATTGGCCGAAAAAAATCGCCCGTTGCAGGTACAGCGTTTTCAACCGGTCGCGGAGTGCTTCGATCGTCATCGGGGGTTAGTCCTTCTGGAGGTTGAGTCATCATCGGGTCAGGGGGCTTATTCGGTTTTGGTCCTTGTGCGGTGTCGGTTCTAGGATAGGTTATCGATCCGAAGCAGTTTGCAGACGTTGCAGGTCGGCTTCGGTGAGCATCAAGCGACGGATCGACGAAGCACGCCCGCTGGCGGGGTCGATTTCGACGATGGCCCCGGCCAAACGGGGATCGTCGGTTGCCACCTCGAAGGTCTGCGGAATGAAGTTGATCGTGGTCGGCAGGACGCGATCGACCTTGCGACCGATGATGCTGGCATAAGGGCCGGTCATGCCGACATCGCAGATGAAAGCGGTGCCCTCGGGGAAAATCTGTTCGTCGGCGGTTTGAACGTGCGTGTGGGTGCCCAGCACGGCACTGACGCGGCCGCGCAGGTGGTGGGCCAACAAATATTTGTCGGCGGTCGCTTCAGCGTGAACATCCACCACAATGCAGCGAACCTCGGGCGGCAGTTCGGCTAAAACGCGATCGATGGCCAAAAACGGGCAATCGACCGGACGCATAAACGTTCGGCCCAACAGCGAGACGACGACCCAAGGCGTGCCGTCGGCCAAGTGAAGCAGCAGATACTCGCGGCCGGGGGCGTCGGGGGGGAAGTTGGCCGGCTTGCAGATGTCCATGGCATCGCGCAACACGCCGATCAGTTCGGCACGTTTGTAGATGTGGTCGCCCATAGTGATGGCATCGACCCCGGCTTGTTTCAGTTGCCGATAGACCTGCGGATACATCCCTGCGCCGGCCGAGGCATTCTCGGCATTGGCAATCACGCCGTCGAGCTGTTCCACGGTACGCAGCACCGGCACCGCTCGACGAACCAAGCTCACTCCCGGATTGCCGACGATGTCGCCGATGAACAGCACCCGCATAGGCCGATTGGTTCCTTTACTTGGCGATTTCCACGGCTCGCGTTTCCCGCACGACGGTCACCTTGATTTCGCCGGGGTAGTCGAGTTGCTGTTCGATGGCGCGGGCAATATCGCGGCACATGCGGATCGCGTCGGCATCGCTGGTCTGCGAGGCATTGGCGATCACGCGGAGTTCTCGGCCGGCTTGGATGGCGTAGGCTTGCTCGACACCAGGAAAGCCGCAGGCCACCGCTTCGAGTTCCTCCATCCGTTTGACGTACTTTTCCAACGTCTCGCGCCGTGCCCCGGGGCGCGACGCGCTAATGGCATCGGCGGCCGCTACCAGCACCGTGTAAATGTGGTCGAGGGTCACTTCATCATGATGCCCTGCAATCGCATGCAAGACTTCAGGACTGGTTTCACCGTAACGCCGGGCCAACTCCGCGCCGATTTTCGGATGCCCGCCTTCCATCTCATGATCGGCCGCTTTACCAATGTCGTGCAGCAGGGCACACCGCCGAGCCAATAGGCCATTCAGGCCGATCTCGTCGGCCATCATCCCCGCTAAGTGGGCCACCTCCAACGAGTGCTGCAACACATTCTGGCTGTAGCTGGTGCGAAACTTCAGTCGGCCCAATAATTGGACCAACTTTTCGTGGATGGGCGGGCCAATGTTCGCTTCCAAAACCGCTTGTTTGCCCACCTCCATGATGTGTTTTTCCATCTCGGCCTGCGTCTCGGCAACTACTTCCTCGATCCGGCTGGGATGAATTCGGCCATCTTGGATCAGCTTGGTCAAAGCGATTCGGGCGATTTCTCGGCGAATGTTGTCGAAGGCACTGACGATGACCACGCCGGGCGTATCGTCCACGATGACATCGACGCCGGTGCATTTTTCAAACGTGCGGATGTTGCGTCCTTCGCGACCAATGATCCGGCCCTTCATCTCATCGGAAGGAATGTCTACGGTGCTGACGGTGGCACTGGAGGTGTGATCGGCGGCGTACCGCTGCACGGCGCTGGCGAGGATCTCGCGAGCAAGCGCTTCGCTTTGTTCCCGCAAGAGCGTGTCGCGTTTTTGAATGCGTTTGGCCAATTCTTCCGACAATTCGCGTTCCAGCCGTTCGAGCAGCAGTTTCTCGGCCTGTTCTCGGCTTAGGCCAGACAGTTCGAGCAAACGCGTTTGTTCCTGGGCGATCAGGGCTTCAAGTTCTTGGGCGCGTTTTTCCAGGGCGTCGCGTTTGTCGGCGAGTTTCCGGGCTTGTTGTTCCAGCAGGCGTTCCTTCTTGAGGATGGCCTGATGTTTTTGTTCGACGGCGTCTTCGCGTTTTTCGATGCGCCGTTCCCATTCGCGGTGTTCGGCGCGCAGTTGTTCCATTTCGCGGTTGAATTCTTCGCGTCGGCGGAAGACTTCATCTTTGCCGCGAAGTTCGGCGTCTTTGTACAGCCGATCGGCGTCTTGACGGGCTTGCTCCAACAGTTCGCGGACTTTGACGCTGACGGCGTCGAGTTCGGCCTGAGCTTGGGCTTGTTGATCGCGTTGCCGCGAGCGGATTTGCGCACGAGCGACGGCGTAGCCCAGCCCACCGGCCACGATCACGGCCACAGCCGCGATCCAGACGCTGTGCTGCCAATCCATGAATGACACTCCCTTGGCTGACTCAACATCGAGCGAAGATGCATTATCGACGACGATATTTTTTGCCTAACGTTTGGCTTAATCCTATCATGGAAAATTGCCCTCTTGGGGGCAACTCAATTCCGACCAACGCGCTGGGGATGCATCCGAGACGTGAACGTGCAGAAAACCCATCCCATCACCTCGCAGTGACGGACCCCAACGAAAGAGGAACCGTCACCACGAATCGACGGCGAGCCGGGAATGTCAGTGACCGGAGGTGTTAGGCTCACCCGACGATTGGCGTCGTCGGCTCATGCGGCAGATTTCATTGACACAGAAGTGAAATCGGGCCAGCCGGATTTGAACCGGCGGCCTCCTGCTCCCAAGGCAGGCGCGCTAGCCAGACTGCGCTATGGCCCGATGATAGCACGTCGATCATCGCGGCGACAATCGACGTGGCTACTTGTTTCACCTTAATCGCCCTTGGCCTTCCGGGCAAGAGCATTCTGCTCAGCGACGCAAGGTTTCAATGATTCGCTCGAAATCGTCGTTACTCTCGAAGCCGATCACGATCTGGCCCTTGTCCTTGGCCTTCAGCTTCACCTCGAAACGGACTGCCAGCTTTTGCCGAATCTCGTTTTCGATGCCCAGCACATGGCTCGACTTCTCGACGACGATCTTGCTCGTCTCTCCCTGGGCCGAGGTGTCCGATCCCGCCTCGGCTTTGCTGTTTTTCCGCTCCTTGACCAGCAGTTCCAGAGCCTTCACCGACAGCCCCTTTTGGATCGTTTCTTTGCACAAGGCAATCTGTTCAGCCGGGGAACTGACACCTTTGAGGATCTTAGCGTGCCCCAAGTGAATCTGGTTGGCACGCACCGCGTCTTGCACTTCCGGCGGCAGGTTCAGCAGATTGACGAAGTTGCTCACCGAGGTGCGGTCCATCCCCAGGCGTTGGGCCGATTGTTCCTGGGTCATGCCGAAACGATCGAGGTAGTCTTTGAAGCCCTGTGCCTTTTCGATCGGGTTGAGGTCAGTGCGTTGGATGTTCTCGACCAGGGCGGCTTCCAGCACCTGTTGATCGTTGAAATCGACGATGTGAACGGGCACCTCGGCCAGTCCGGCAACCTGAGCGGCTCGCAGTCGGCGTTCGCCAGCGATCAATTGATAATGCTCGCCTACCGGACGCACGACCAAAGGTTGAAGGATGCCGTGATTGCGGATCGATTCGCTCAGTTGCAACAGTTCGTCATCGTCGAACTGTTTGCGGGGTTGGTACGGATTGTGTTGGATCAACTCGATCGGTAGCCGAGAGGTCGGCGTCGTCGGATCGAGCGTGGCAGTGCTGCCGTCGCCGGATTCGTGCGTTTCGCCCAACAGGGCATCCAGACCGCGGCCCAAACGAGGTTTGGTGTGCATATGGCAAAGCTCCCTAAAGTCGTCGGGAACAGAAAGTTCCATGTGGAACGTGTCCGGGGCTATGCCGTATCGAAGCATTCCGGTCAAGAGCGTTTGCCAACCAGCACCCCGCGGGGATGGATGTCCGCTCGGAAGATGCCGAGCGCACCTCTGAGCGGAGGCGTCAGCCCGTCGTGGGAACCGCATCGAGGAAATCGCGTCGCGGGAATCGCGTCGTGAGAACCTGCTATGGGAACCAAACAACCACGGCGGGCTGACGCCCGCCGCTCAGTGTGGGGAAGGGAGAAGCGTTGTGCTGGGATGAAACAACCACGGCGGGCTGACGCCCGCCGCTCGGAGAGGAGATTGTCTTTGTTACTATTGGTGCAATCGTTGGCACTGTTCCACGTGGAACATCAGGCAACCAAACGCAACCGAGGTTGGACCTTCGCGGCCGCGTTGGCACGCAGCATCAGTTCGATGGCCAACACCATACGATCGGGACCACGGCCATCGATCAGGTGCCGGGAACAACGCGACATACCCAGCCGTTCCATCGGATCGTTGAGTACCACCTGGATCGCGTTGCGCAATTCGCCGGGCGAGACGGTCGCTGCTTCCCCGACCAGCGTTGCGGCTCCCTCGTCGTCCAAGCGTTGCGCGTTGGCCAAGTGATGGACCGTCTGCGGCAGCAGCAGTTGCGGAATGCCGACACAGGCCAATTCCAACGACCAACCATCGCCCGACGACAACGCGAAGTGACTCCGCATCATTCGCGTACTGATCTCGCCCGGTTCGCTGATCACTTCGAGCCGTCCGGCATGGGTGGCGGCCAATTCTTTCAGTTCGTTCCACTGCGGATGATGCAGTCGCACCGCGGCGTAGATCTTGTCGATCCGGGTGATACCCAGCAGTTCTTTGGCCCGGATCAGCGTTTGGCCTTGGGCATCGTCGTCGCCGAAAGCGAGGAAGCAGCGGACCGGTTGGCTCGGCTCGGTGGCCCGCAACGGCCGTTGCCGACGGAACAACGATCGGACCAGAGCGTAACGTCGGCCCAACACCAATTGCGTACCCAAAGCCGTCTGATAGCTCTTCAGTCCGGGGGCCAACAACGGATTGATGATCAGGTGCGCGGGGAGTCGGGTCGCAGCACGCGAGTCGATGACGGTGACCATCGCACCGGTGTCCCGCAATTGGGCCAGGTAGTCCTCGCTGAGGTTGGGCCCTGCAACGATGACGCCGGCCGCGCCGAGGCGTTCGATTTCTCGGACCACTTGCCGGGCATCGTCCGCCGAGCCGAGCGGGGCGTCGGCCAAGGCGTACTCGTTGCCGGCTTTGAGGATGGCGTTGGCCAGCGTCACCGGAGCGAAGCTGGTCAGGAAATGCGTCGGCCGACGTCGCCTTTGCAGCGCCGCTGCCAGGGTCACGCATTGATAAAAGGCCTCCCAACCCACTTGAGAATGGCCATCGCAACGAAACAGAATCGGAGAACGATTCATGCTCGATCAACCCTTGCGAAGGGAAAAGGTTCGGAAATTTAGAGATGAAGCAAACTCGTGGAGTCAGCGCGGATCAGCGTTCGGAGGAACGTCAAGCAGGCGCGTCGGAGGGGCAGTCGATTCGCGAGTCTCCCTGCTTGGTTTCGCGGGGGGTCGCTCATCGACGGACGCGATCTTAAACCGAAATGATTGGCGCGATCAAGATGGAAACTTTTTGCCTTGGTATCAGCGAGAGTTTGTCGTTTTCTCGCGATCCCGCCCTTTGCCACTTCCTGAGCGTTTGGCACGACTCGGTTCGCCCAGGGGGGGCACAGCGAGGTTTGCACGGCGGGCAACGCCCGCCGCTCGGGAGGCCGATCGAAGCACCGTATCCCGCACGCGTTTGGCCCGCGACGCGAAAGGTCAGCCCTCGAATAGGCGTCGGGCGTTGTCGCGGAGCAACAGTCGGCCCAGTTCGACCGCCGCAGTTTCGCTCAGGCGTCGGGGACGGACGAATTCATCGGCCAGCACCTCGGCCAGTACCACACGGTACATGTCGAACTTCGGCAAAACGAACTCCAGCTTGTAGGCATCGGAGTAGTAGCCGATCTGCTTGATCTTGGGCACCGCCTGCAGCCGTGCGGTCAGATCACTACGGATGTAGGCTGGGATGTTCGAGTACCACCAGTGCCCATTCGTGACGACGTTCGGGAAGATCCAGGCGTGACTGACCAGCTCTTGGTTCTGGCCACTGGAGAGTACCGAAATCGGGAAGGTCACCTGCGGGAACTCGTTGAACAGTTCCGCGTACTGCACCAACGAGACACGCTGATCGAACAGAT
>CALEEC010000508.1 GCA_937949245.1 uncultured Gemmataceae bacterium
TCAGTTTTACGCTGCCCCGGCCGTGGTGATCGGGGTTTTGCTGTTCTGGAGTTGGTGGCGCTGGAAAGAACGGCCCGGGGATCTGCTGGGCACCACTTTCGCCATGGCCTTTGAAAGTTTCCTCTGGGCCATTGGCTTGTGGCTGATTAGCCGAAACTTCGGCCTGATCTTGGATCGTGCCGGGTTGCTCGATCACCTGGTTCCGCTGAGTTGTTCCACCGTGTCTAATGATTCGCTAGCGCGGATCATCACGTTTGTCGGAGCCGGTATCTACGAAGAGGTGCTGTTTCGTTTGGGGTTGTACTGCGGCTTGTATTGGTTGTTTCGATTGACCCTCATGCCGGGGATCTTGGCGATTCTGTCGGCGATGCTGCTGTCCACATTGGCTTTTGCCGCGGCGCATCATATCGGCCCATATGGCGAACCGATGGACCCGTATGTTTTCTCCTTCCGCGTGCTGGCGGGGTTGTACTTCGTGCTGATCTACCAACTCCGCGGCTTCGGCGTCGCGGTCGGCTCGCATGCCGGCTACGATGTCCTCGTCGGTGTCAGCCTCAGCTAACGACGATCCCTTAACTTTCCCGTTCGCGGCAAAACGAGCGGTCATCGGCAACAGAGGAATCGAACACGAAAGACGACTGTTCCACGCCGCGGTCGAGGATATAATAGCTGGAATTACCTTGCTGATGTTCGGCATCATCTCGACCGCAGGAGCCGTCGTTTCCATGATACCGCGTTTCGTCCGTTGGCTGAGTCTGGCAGGTTTCCTCTCGGGGAGCATGATAGGACCACTTGGGATCGCCCAATCACCTCCATCTCAGTCGCATCCCGCCCCCTCCAACTACCAGCCGCTGATTGCGAAAGCCTCGAACGAAGCTCAGAAAGCGATCTCGCGTTTCCGCCTCGATCCGCGATTGCAAGTCCGCGTCTGGGCAGTGGAACCGTTGTTGGCCCATCCGGTCGCGTTGGCCATCGACGAGAAGGGCGATGTCTACGTCGCCGAGACGTTCCGGCACTCCGCCGGTGTCACCGACAATCGCGGACACATGTATTGGTTGGACGACGACCTTGCCAGCCGAACAGTCGAAGACCGCATCGCCATGTACCGCAAGCACTTGAGAGACCGCTTTGCCCAGTTTGAGAAGGAACACGACCGCGTGCGCAAATTGGTCGATAGCAAAGGCACCGGCCAAGCCGACGTATCGACCGTGTTTGCGGATGGGTTCCATCGGGCCGAAGAGGACATCGGCTCGGGGCTGCTGGCACGCCAAGGCGATGTCTACTACACCTGCATTCCGCATCTGTGGTTGTTGCGCGACACCAAGAACGTCGGGAGTGCCGACGTTCGTAAACCGTTGTCGTCGGGCTACGGCGTGCACGTCGCTTTCATTGGCCACGACCTGCACGGTCTACGGATTGGTCCTGATGGCAAGCTCTATTTCAGCATCGGCGATCGTGGTTTCCAGGTGAAGACCGCCGAAGGCCAAACTCTCGCATACCCTGATACGGGAGCCGTCCTGCGTTGCAATCTCGACGGCTCGCAATTGGAAGTGGTTCACGTCGGCTTGCGTAACCCGCAGGAGTTGGCTTTCGACGATTTCGGCAATCTGTTCACGGTCGATAACAACTCCGACTCCGGCGATCGCGCCCGATGGGTGTATGTGGTCGAAGGGGGCGATAGCGGTTGGCGAATCGGCTATCAATATGGCTCGGAGATGGGCAATCGTGGCCCGTGGAATGCCGAGAAACTTTGGCATCTATTTCATGACGGTCAACCGGCCTACATCGTCCCGCCGTTGGCCCATTTTGCCGATGGACCTTCGGGCTTCACACATTATCCGGGCGTCGGCTTGTCCGAACGCTACCAAGGCCATTTCTTCCTCTGCGACTTCCGCGGCACAGCAGGGGGCAGCGGCATTCATGCCTTTCGCCCCAAAGTCCAAGGAGCGTCGTTTGTCATGACCGACGCCCACCCGTTTCTCTGGTCGATTCTTGCGACCGACTGCGATTTCGGCCCCGACTGCGCCTTGTACGTTTCCGATTGGGTGGAAGGGTGGAACAAAACCGGCAAAGGACGCATCTACCGCGTGGCCGATCCGCAGGAACAAGCCAAGCCGATCGTTGCCGAGGTGAAAAAACTCCTGGCCGAAGGTTTCGACCAACGCAGCGAGGCTGACCTTCTAGCGTTGTTGGCCCATCCGCACCAACAGGTTCGCACCGAAGCGCAGTTCGCGTTGGCCGCTCGCGGGCCGAAGGTGCGTCCGCAACTGGAAGCGATCGCTTTGCAAAACTCGTCTCGGCTAGCACGCTTGCACGCCATCTGGGGATTGGGAATGATTCGTGGCTCGGTCCCCGTATTGCCCGCCGCCCTGCTGACCGATGCTGATGAAGAAGTCAAAGCCCAATCGGCCAAGGTGATCGGCCAACGAGCGGATTCCTCGCACTTCGATGCCTTAATCCGACTGCTGAACGATCCTTCGCTGCGGGTGCGTTACTTCGCTGCGGAAGCGTTGGGGAAGTTAGGCGACCGCAAGAGTTTCCCGCCGCTGGTCGAGCAGATCCGCAACCATGCCGACCGCGATCCGTACCTGCGGCATGCCCTAGTGGTGGCCCTGTCTAAGGTAGCCGCCCCGTCCCAATTGGTCCCACTGGTCAACGATCCCTCGGCATCCGTGCGTTTGGCCGCGGTCGTGGCGCTGCGTCGTCAACGCTCCCCCGAGATTGCTCGCTTCCTGAAAGATCCCGACCTGAAGGTGGTCAGCGAAGCGGCCCGAGCCATCCACGACGAACCGATTGCCGAGTCACTGCCGGCGTTGGCAGCCCTGCTGATGCGACCTGGCTTGAATGAATCGATCGGCTTCCGCGCTCTGAATGCCGCCTTCCGCTTAGGGGGAGCCGAGCACGCCCAAGCGGTGGCCCAGTTCGCGGCACGCGCCGCCGAGTCGGAAACCTTGCGTCGGACCGCGGTGAAGATGCTGCAACATTGGGCAGATCCCCCGCGGCGCGATTATGTCACCGGGCTGACCCAGAACCTTGGCAAGCGCGCCGAAGCGACTGGTCGCGAGGCGCTGCGTCCGGTGGTGGCCGCGATCTTCACCGGCCCAGCGAAACTGCGGGAAGAAACGGCCAAGGCCGCGGCCGCGATGGGATTGAAAGAACTCGGCCCTATGATGTTGGCCACGGTCCGCGATGCCAAGCAATCCAGTTCGACCCGTGTGCAAGCCTTGCTCGCTTTGGACGCTCTGCGCGATCCGACCTCCGGCGAAGCGGTGACCGAGGCTTTGGCCTCGACCGACGTGCCGCTCCGCTCGGCCGCGCGAAGGATCTTAGCGGCATCGAAACCGACCGAAGTGCTACCGCAGTTGCAAGCCGTTCTTGCCGGTTCCAACATCCGCGAGAAGCAATTGACGCTGCAATTGCTGGGCGATCTGAAGCACACGCAAGCCGATCAACTCCTGCTACGGGAATTCGACGCCGCCTTGGCTGGCAAGTTGGCCCCGGAAACACTGCTGGACCTGCTCGAAGCGGCAGAAAAACGGGCCACCTCGGTTGCCGAACTCCGCAAGCGGTTGGACCAATACAACGCCCAACGCTCCAAGACAGACGATCTATCGGCGTATCGCGAAGCCTTGGTCGGAGGTGATGCCGAACGGGGGCGAGAGATTTTCCTGAACAAAGCCGCCGTCTCCTGTCAACGTTGTCACAAACTGGATAACGTCGGAGGCGAAGTCGGTCCCCCGCTCAACGGTCTGGGAGCCAAATATCCGCGGGAATATCTGCTGGAAGCGATCGTCTTACCGAGCAAACAGATCGCCAAAGGGTACGAAAGCGTGACTCTGACGCTGCTCAACGGCAAGACGGTCAGCGGAGTTTTGCGTGCCGAAGACGCGCACGAAGTCAAGCTGATAACTGCGGAAGGACAGATGATAACGGTCAAGAAATCGGACATCGACGATCGCTCTGCCGGCCCTTCCGCTATGCCTGCGGACCTGATGAAGCACCTGAGCAAACGCGAACTGCGCGACTTGGTCGAATTTCTGGCCAACCTGAAAACGCCCTGATGAATCGCCCTCCCGGCACTCCCGGCCGGGAGCGAATGCCGCCCCCGTGACCTGTCCCCTTCCCGCGAGGCATGCTCCGGCAGTTAGGCAACTACTGTGAGCGAACGATTGCTTTGCCCATGGTTTCGCGGTATGCTCGGCAATCAGATGGCAGCAGCGGTGCCTTGGGGGAGACGCGGAAGGCTCCCGAAGCTCCCCCTCACCTGGGGCACGGTAGGCTCCGCGCGGGGGGCCGTGCTCGGCTCGGCTATCGGATGCGATGTTTTCCTTGTTGCGGAGGCCAGGTCTTGCGTTGCTATGGCATGATTGGTGCATCGGTTCTGCTTGCGATTCTGGCCCTGCGGACGCCCCCAAGTGTGCAGGCGCAGGCCAACGAAATCGCGTTGCATTCGGGGGATCGAATCGTCTGGATCGGGTCCACCCTGATCGAACGCGAACCGCGTTATGGCTATTGGGAACTGCTGTTGACCAGTCGCTTCCCTGACAAGAACCTAAGTTTCCGCAATCTCGGTTGGTCGGGAGATACCGTCTGGACCGAATCGCGGGGTGGTTTTGGCTCGCCAGCCGATGGCTTTCGCAAAACCAAGGAACTGATCGGTGCGCTGCAACCGACGCTGATTTTTGTCTGTTACGGCACCAACGAAGCCTTTGCCGGGCCAGAGGGGTTAGCACGGTTCCGCGACGGTTTGAAGAAGTTGCTCGACATGCTGGCCCAGAGCAAGGCACGCCTAGTGATCGTTACTCCCCCTCCGATGGACTACAACCGCTACATCGATCGCCTAGCGACGGAGGACTACAACCGCTCACTCGCTTTGTATGCCTCGGCAATGATCGAGATGGCCAAGACACGGAATTATCCGGTCGTGGATTTGTTCTCGCTGATGCGTCCTGTATCTGCTTCGCATCCCCGCAGCGATAACGGTCTGCACTGGACAGAAGTCGGTTACTGGGAATCGGCCCAGGTGTTCGAGCATGGCCTGGGATTGCCCCCACGGACGTGGGAACTGGTCATCTCCGCGGATGGTAGCGTGACGAAAGCCGAGGGAACCAAGGTGTCGAAGGTGCAAGCCACGCCGACGCGGTTGCGGTTCGAGTTGACCGATGCCATGCTACCGCTTCCGCCTCATCCCCGGCAATGGTCCGCGGCAAGCGATCGCCAGTTGGTCGTTCGCGGGCTACCTCCGAAATCGCGCTGGACGTTGCAGATCGACGGCAAGACCATCGTCTCCGCCACGGGGGCCGCTTGGGAGAAAGGCGTTCGCTTTCTGGGGCCGGAACATCAGCAAACGGAGGCACTTCGGCAAGCGATCCGCGAGAAAAACGAGTTGTTCTTCCATCGTTGGCGTCCACAGAATGACACCTACCTGTTCGGCTTCCGCAAACACGAGCAAGGGCAGAATGCCAAAGAAGTGCCGATGTTCGAGCCTTTGATCGAAGCCCAGGAAAAGCGGATCGCTCAGCTCCGACAACCCAAGAAATGGACCTACGAGTTGATCCAAGTCGCGGAGTGACGAACCGGCGAGCCGGCAAACGCCCGTCGCCGGAGTTTCGTTGACTTGGCGAACTGGCAGACGCCCGTCGCCGGAGTTTCAGGCCCCCCTTGCGGATGTCCTTTCACGACACAGTCAACGACTTGCCGTTGTCTTTGGCAGACAGTCGCAGCAGGAATGGGGCCGCTTTTTCGGCCCATTTTTCCGGCGACACATAAGAGGCCGCGGCACCCCCCAAACATTGGCGGAGCATATCGGTGTTGATGATCCCCGGATTCAGCGGCACGGCAGCCATATTGTTCGGCAACTCCTGAGCCAAAGCGAGGGTCAATCCCTCGATGGCATACTTGGTCGCACAGTAGGGCGCGACTTTCGGAGCGGTCGAGCGTCCCCAACCGGAGGACAAATTCACGATCACCCCGCGATTCTGATTGACCATCGCACCGACGAAACCGCGAAGGACGTTCGCGACGCCTTTGATGTTCACATCGATGAGTTTGTCGAATTCCGCATCGCTGATGTGCCACAAGGGGGTAGGGTTGTTCATCACTGCGGCATTATTGATCAGCAGGTCCGGCGGCCCATACTTCCCCAAGATGCGTTCGGCCCAAGCGGCCACGGCCACGCTATCGCGCACATCGATCGCCTCGAAGTCGTGCGGTTCGCCGAACTCTCGTTGCAGTTGCATCACTGCGGCCGCGGAGGTGCCGCAACCGATCACGGTGTGTCCCGCGGCCACGAATTTGGGCACTAAGGCACGCCCCAAGCCGCGGGTCGCGCCGGTGAGGACGATCACTTTAACGGTTGCTGTACTCATCGTAGAACTCTCCTTGGGTTGCACGGGTAATATTGGGATCTACTCTATTGTGGCAACCGCAAAGAGTTTGTCTGCTCCACTGCGGAAACGGGCACGGTTTCGTTGCCTTCCCGGCATCTGAGCCTTGGCAGTTCGGTCAACCGTGGCGTCCCGGCCCATGATGGACAGAGGTATCGTTCCCACCGCAACAATGACCGAGAGGTTGCCAATCAACGGATGAACAACGAGGTGTTCGGCCCGCCCCAGGGGTTATAATTATTCTGAATCGTGTAGCCGTGCCAACCGCCGTTCATGGTACGCCACCCGAAGGTCTGCGTTGTCACGGGGCGTCCCCAAGCATCCACGCCCAAGCCCCCCCAAGTGAAATTCGAGCCGGGGAAAACGAAATTGCGATACGGGCTGAACGCGCTATTGGTTGCTGCCAATTGCGAAGTCACCGGCACCGGATTGAAGAAAAACGGATTGAACGGATTTTGCACAAAGCCATTGACACCGACGACATTGAACGCCGGTTGATTGGCAATGTAGGGGTTCGGCGCAAAATAGGGTGCTGCGACGGCTCCCGGGGGAACATAGACGCCGTTGACATACGAACCGAACGGACGCACTTGCGCTTCAGCCGTCGTGGGAGTGCAGACCAGAGCGACGGAAGTGACCGCCAAGGCAAAGATGGAGGTGCGAAACATGGGATCTTCTCCTCCGATGCACAATTCGAGTGGGTTCATGATTGTTCTACCAATCCAAGAAGTCACCCCAGGTAGCGACTTGCGCGATTTTTCCGGGGCGTACTTCAAGAAGCGCGATCAGCCCGCTTCCGAGGACACCCAATTGCTGCAGCATGATGTTCCTGCCACTGCACCGGCGCCCTTGGTAGATCCTTGCTTCAGCTTGCTTACCGCCCCCCCGCTGTACTTCTCCGGCAAGATTCCAGCAACATATCACCAGCCCCGACGCAACCTCGGCTGCTCTTGACCGAATGAGCATTCGGCGATAGCGTCGCTCGGGACAATCAATCTCGGGGGTGCCGTCAAGGAGGGATATGATGGCCACGACTGCGACCGCTTGGAACCTGGCAAGCCAATGGAACCGCGCCGCCAAGAGGATTCTTCGCCCGATCGTGCTACCGTTTCGGCGAATTCGCCTTAACGAACCCCTTCCTCCTAGTGGCCGACGTGCCTTTCTGCAACCGCTAAAACCGGTCGTAATCGTCGAACGCGCTGAACCGTTCGGCTGTGTGGTCGAGGTGCAGAATCACGGAACGCACCCGTGGTCGCCCTGGGGAACGCACCCTGTCACCCTCCGTGCCCGTTGGCTGTCATGGAAGTACGAGCCGGTGCCTGACACGCCGACGCCGAGTCTCACTTTGCCCACTGTGGCCTTACCGGGAGAGGCCGTGACCGTCGAACTACCGCTGACCGCTCCCGAGGCGTTGGGCGATTATCAGTTGGAACTTGAACTGGGTCAACCCAACGCTCCTTTTCGCGAAGGTGGAACGGGGCCGTCGTGGGTCGAAGTCAAGGTCACGGGTCGGCATCGGGAGTCGATCGATTATTTCAAGTCATACACCGCGGTCGATCTATCGAAAAATTGGTGGCTCGTAGTTGGCCCGACCTCGAAGGAAGAGTTCGACCGACTTGGAAAAGTGAAATTGCAGCATCTGATCGACCTCGGATTGACGCCGAACTCGCGTGTCTTGGATGTCGGCTGTGGTACGGGGCAACTGACGGCGGCACTAGAAAGCTACCTCTCGGATGCCGGCTGTTACCTGGGCACCGATGTCGGCAAGGAAGGGATCGAATTTTGCCGGCGTCACTATCGACGAAGCAACTTCCAATTCGCGGTCAATGGCATGACTTCGTTGCCGATCCACGATCGCCAATTCGACGTGATCACCTATTTCAGTGTCTTCACCCATACTTACCCGGACGAGACAGCCTTGCTTCTGGCCGAGTCGAAGCGATTGCTAGCCCCCAATGGCTTCATCTTCGCTGATGTGTTCACGTCTCCGTTGGTCGAACGCTACAGCGGCAACCGTGGAGCAGTCGAGGTGAATTACGAACACCTGATGCGATTGATCCAACTAGTCGGCCTGAGAGCAGAACTGATTATGGAAGGAGCCTGGCAGAAGTTTTCCAAGCGTCAGTTCTTCCGCTTGACGCACGCTTGCTGACGGCCACTACCGACAGCGAGTCGGCATGCCCTCCGGTGACTCACGTCTGTCAGCTCGCCTCGCCAGAACTCCGGCGACTCACGTCAGAGGTGGCGTGTTTGCTATAGAATCGAGCGACGATCGCTTCGGCCTCGGCAGCGCAATAGCAACGGCAGGGATTGGCCCAAGCGGCAGTTTGGCCTTTCAAAGTTCGATAAACAAACAGCCTAGCATTTGCGGGAGACCAGTTTCAGGTCTAGAACAACGCTAGGGGAGACGTGCCTTTTGTCGGGCAGAGCTAACGCGGATACGCTGCCAAGAAGGCTTGCACGCGGGCTACCGTGTCCGAAGCCGGACAGGGTACTCGGAAGAATTCCCGGTCCTCCCTCTCGATCGGCACCCCGATCGCCAAGGCAAGCTGCTGGTCGAAGTCGTCGAATCGCTCAGGCGCATCATCGGCCCACGACGGCGGCATGAACGCGAATACGACCCACAGGCTCCCGTCGGCCATGCGCCAGACATGGGGTTCGCCTTCGGGGTCGAAGCCGGCCAGCGGGATCACCTCGACCTTCATCCGTGCCGCGTCTTCCATCATGGCGACAACGATGCCGAATCAAGTGCCCTCTGCGCCTTCGCGGGGCGGCAATTCGATGCGGGTGATTTCGAGAATGCTTTTATCCACGTCGCCGAATAAGAACATCCGTTGGCCAATGCCGCGAATCGGTTCGCCATCGGTGCCGATCCAGTCGGTAGAGCGGCCAAGTTTGATTTTTTCGTCCTTGCTCTTGCCGCTGCCGGCATACAAGACGGGGACACAAACATCGACTTCCAAAGTGTCTTGTGTCTTGAGCTTGGCCGAACGGAAGTACAAGTCGCGTGGCCGAGCCGGTTTGCTGAATTCGATCCAACGCACTTCGCTCATGGGAATCCAGTAATATTTCCCCGTCGGCGAAAATAGCTCCAGGTAAGTCGAGTTCAGATCGTCGAGATCACGCCAACCGGTGAACGCTTCGCCATCGACCGTGCCGCTGAGCGTGGGACGAAGCGATTCGAGTTTCTCCAACAAGGCCGATGCCTCGGCTTTCTCTCCGAGACGATAACGCTCGCACAATTCGAGTTGCTTCTGCATCAGTTCGGTTTTGCCATCGGCATCGGTGGAGAAACTCGGCGTGCCTCCTTCCTGGAAGAAGCGTTGTCGTTCTTTCTCCGCACGGATCAAAGCGCGAGCGGTTTGCACGAACATCATGGTTTCCGGTGATTCCGGCTTGTAGGCTTCCAGAACCCGCTCGGCTTCCGTCAGATCGCCGTCGAAGCACAATAGATCGACCAGCATAGCGACCGCAACCAGATCGTTGGGATTGCGACCATGTTCGACACTGGCCGCCACAATGGCATCGCCCAATCGGCCTGCATTGAAATATTCGATTGCGGAACTCATGGTGCGTTTCTCATAAGGGCACGAAAAAGCCGAGCGCCAGCCGCGCCTACCGACTCGGCTATGCCAGTGTATTGCAGCGCCCCGCAGTTGCTAGTGAAAAGTTGAGGTACTCGCAGGGTTTCGGAAACTCCGTCGACTGACGTCGACGGCTCGCCGAAAAAACTCCTTGTTACACTTTTATGTTGACAATGATGAGATTTTGCTGTAGAATTAAAGTAGGATATAAAACTCCAGAAATCCGCTTTTAGTCGAGGAGGACTGGTCATGATGCGGTTCATCACTCTCCCGATGAGCGAATTGGTCAAACAACGTCAAGGCCGAGCCGTCATCTTCGATCGACTCGGACTCGACTACTGCTCTGCGGGATACAAGACCTTGGCCGAGGCTTGCTATCGCCGAGGAGTCGATGTGTATCAAGTCGTTGAAGAATTAGCCCGCGCCGATGAATTGAGCGGCGAACAGTATCCCGCCGACATGGGATTGCTGACCCTAGGCGAACTGTGCGATTATCTGGTCGAACACCACCACGGATATCTGCGACGCGAAATGCCTCGCATCGAGCAATTGCTGGATCATGTGGTCGAACATGAAGGAAAGGCACCCCCCGAAGTTATGGAGTTACGCACGATCTTCCAACGCTTCGCCGAGGAAATGAAAGACCACCTAGCCCGCGAAGAGCAACATGTCTTCCCGATGATTCACCAACTCGAAGCCGCCATGCTGCGAGGCGAGCCGAAACCCTTGCCTGTGGAAGCATCGATCGGACTGCTAGAATTAGAACACGATCAAGCTGCCCTAGCGCTCCTCCGCATGCGAGAGTTGCTCCGCGATTATGATCTGCCAGACCATGCGTCGGAAGCCTATCGCCGATTGATCGAAGCAATGCGAGCTTTGGAACACGAACTGCATCTGCATGTGCATTTGGAAAATTATGTCTTGTTCCCGAAAACTCGGGAGATGCACCGCCTCGCCGCCCTGACTCCCACTGCAAGCTGAAGCCGGCCTATGCTCCCAACCCGTTGTCACCCACTTGGGAGCATTTTTTGTTGTTTCCGGCCATTCTATTCGCTAGCCAATAATTGCTCTTCTTGTTGTCGAATGCGGGAATAGGCCTCATGGGCATCGGTGGCTTCGCGGAGGCTGTCGAGGAACCCTGGCGTGCGGGCCAGCCGTGCTAGACGGGCCAAAGTGCGGACATGCGTGCGATGATCGGTGCAACAGACCAAAAAGAACAGATCTGTCGGTTGTCGATCGGCTGCTCCGAAGGGAATGGGCGATAGCGTTCGTCCGAAAGCGACGACCGAGTCGCCGAGAGCCGAGGGATTCGGTTGATACGGGTGCGGGACGGCCCAACCGCCTTCCATGGCCGTGCTGCCCTGGGCTTCGCGTTCTTGGATGGCCCGCAAGATCGCTTCGGGATCGTAAATCTGCCACGATTGCTCGGCCAACTTCACTAGTTCGCGTAGTACCGAACTCCGGGTGGTAGCCGGCAACGGTATCGCAATCGTCGCCTCAGAAAGCAGTTGCGACAATAGCAGATCCGAAACCGGCTCGCTGGCTGCCGGTACTTGTTCCATCGCCTGGAGTTCGGCATCGGAAAATTCGGGCAATTGCGTCGAGATCCATTGGCCGATCTCACTGCGGGAGAAACGCCATTGTCCGCCCACTTTCCGCCCCGGCAATCGTCCGCGATCGGCCCATTTGCTCAGTTCGCGGACGTCTTTGCGGAGCCAACGGGCTAGCCCTTCTAAGTCCAGCGTTTCGCTGTTCATGGTGGTTCTCCTGACCGCGACAGAGGCAGCCCGCTTAGCTTCCACGGGATGGCGATAGCCCATTCGGCTCCCTCGGCTAGGATGTTGCACCGGATAATTCGCTCGTCAATATTCACTCATTGTAGAAACTTTTTCGTCATTGCCCAAGAGGAGTTTGGGGGTGACTATAATCAATCAGCACAAACAGAGAGATCGGTTCAATGCGGATAACCTATGAAAATTGCCATGATCACCGCCGGAGCCGCCGGGATGTATTGCGGCTCGTGTATGCACGACAACACCCTCGCGGCCGAACTGATCCGTGAAGGCCACGAGGCTTTGCTGATCCCGACCTACACGCCCATCAGCACCGATGAAGCCGATGTCAGCTATCCTCGCGTTTTCTTCGGTGGCATCAATGTCTATTTGCAGCACAAATCGTGGCTATTCCGGCACACTCCATGGCTGATCGATCGCTTATGGGATATTCCCCGACTGCTACGCTGGGTGTCGCGGTTCGCGGTGCGAACGCAAGCGGAACAACTCGGCGACCTGACGCTTTCCATGCTGGATGGCACGCATGGCAAGCAACGCAAAGAGGTCGAAAAACTCGTCCATTGGCTACAAACCGAGGTTCGACCCGAAATTATCACGCTCACCAACGTGCTATTGTCGGGGGTCGTGCCGGAACTGAAAGCTCGCCTGGGCGTACCGATCTTGGCCACACTGCAAGGCGACGACATTTTTCTGGAAGCACTTCCCGACAACGACCGTCGGGCCGCCATCGCCCGCATTCAAGAAAACTGCCGATCGATCGACGGTTACCTCGTCACCAGTCGCTACTATGCCGACTTCATGGCTGACTACCTCGGACTACCACGGCAACAGATGCACGTTGTCTATCCCGGGTTGAACCTGGAAGGGCACGGGAGTAAAGCCAGCGCGACGCCGAAGGATCGACCTTTGACCATCGGATACTTCGCTCGCATTTGCCCAGAGAAAGGCTTGCATTTGTTGATCGACGCTTACCGCCTCCTGGCTCAACGTCCCGGCATGGAGACGGTGCGATTGAAAATTTCCGGTTGGCTGGGGGAATATCGCCGCGCGTATCTGCACGAGCAATTCGACAAACTCCGCCGCGACGGATTGGCCGATCGGGTCGAATACGTGGACTCGCCCCGTCACGCCGACAAGGTCCGGTTTCTGCAAAGCATCGATGTGTTATCGGTCCCAACGGTGTATCGCGAACCGAAAGGACTGTACTTGCTGGAAGCCTGGGCCAACGGCGTGCCGGTCGTGCAACCGGGCCACGGATCATTTCCCGAATTGATCGAAGCGACCCAGGGGGGGTTGCTAGTGGCTCCTAATTCGCCGACCGCATTGGCGGATGGTTTAGAACGACTGCTGCGAGACGCCGATTTACGTCGCACCATGGGCCAACGCGGCAACGAGGCGGTGCGAACGCGTTTCCACGCCGCCCAGATGGCGAAAGAGACGATCGCGGTGTTGCAACAGTATTTGCTTGCCTAATAAACCCATCGATCGGCGAA
>CALEEC010000509.1 GCA_937949245.1 uncultured Gemmataceae bacterium
AACTCTGCCCCGACGCGCCGCCGTCGTTGCAGGAGTGGTTGGCCGAATGTACGCATTACAGCCCGACGCGACGCCCCAGTTCGGAGGTTGCCTTCGAGCGATTGCAGCGCGTGATCGAACAGACCGGCCTATCGCGATCGAACACGTTCCCTCTGATGGCGCTGCCGACGTCTCCCACGACTGCCGCAGCGAAGCCCGTGCCCGCAGCGGCCCCCCCTCCCCCTGCGACACGACGCCATTGGCTACGGAAAGTGGGGCTAACACTGTTCGGCCTGACGGTGCTGGTCGGGGGAGTCTGGTCGGCCAAACCGTGGTGGTGGTGGTGGTGGTCGTCGTCGTCGCGTTCCGCGACTAGCGAGCAGGAAACCCTCTTGGGCATTGCCATCGGCGACAGTGTCGACAAGTTGACGCAGTGTTTGGGGCCGCCGGCGCAACGGCAAACGATCGAACGCTGGACCGACCTGAGTTTACGGCGTGCCTCGCCGGCTTTGGAGTTGGACGATTTGGGGGAAGCGGAGCAGATAGCGTTGTGGCTGTGGGACCGTGGCAATATTCGAGCGGTGCTGCACGGCAACGAAGTGCGGGCGTTGGTGGTGCGTAGCGAGGCGGCCGCGGCGGTGACGCAACGGGGCATTCGCATCGGTGCCTCGGATAGGGCCGTCGAGAAAGCGTATGCGCCCGAGGAACCGATGATTCAGACGGTTCGCGACGAGGACGAGAGCAAACTGGGCCGCTGTCACATTTTCCGTTACGATAGTTGCGGGATCGCTTTTGAAGTGCGCTCGCACAAGGTGCGAGCGATCGTGCTATACACGGCCCGCCCTCCCGCTAGGTAAATGCAAAGCCATCTTGTTTCTCGGACGAACCCGCGCGGGGGGCTGACGTTCCCCGCTCGGGTATCCGAGGTTCGCGAAGAGTCCCCGCGTTCGCTCAGTCGGGACGGCGTAAACGCAAATTCAGAATCCGTGCTAGCTCTGGGATCGGTTCGCGGTGATCGTCGACCCGCAGATCAATGGCACGATCACTCAAGCCCAATGGCCCCCCTCGATCGCGGACGATCAGGATCGCGGCCGATTGCTTGCCGCGTTTGTCGCCTCCCGCCGCTTCCCCCGCTTCCAACGCGGCCATGATCCGCCAAGCCAACGGTCGGCCCTTCGATTGCTCGAACGCTTCGGCCATTTTGTCCACCACTTCCGGCCCGGCAAGCAAATTGCCTTGGCAGGTGTAGTGCTTCCCCTGTTTGGCCCCGGCCCAAGCCAGACATTTCGCGCCGGTGAAGTTCGCGGTTCGGCCCTGCGCATCGACAATTCCCACCTGACGCACGTCACGCCCCGGATCGTCGGCCAACAACTGCTTCAGGGTTTCCTCGGCCGACTTGCCTTCCTTCAGCAATGCCAATCCCTTCGGACCAAACGCGACGTTGACGTAGCTTTGCGTCGCAATCGCGCCGAGGTCCGCTTGCGCGTAGGGCACTACCGCTCCGACCGCGAGATATTTCGAGGCTACTCCCACGCCCCATTCTTTCTTGTCCGGGTCATACGCCACAATCGAAAAGGTGCTGACCCAGGGGCTCGCGGCGGTTCCGCGGCTTGAATCCACGTGTGGAATAATCCGAACTGCACTAGCAGAACCCCAACGGTTGCACACCAACGAAGCCCGAGCAATCGCATCGTTGCCTCCTCCTTCAAAATTGAACCGGCAATGGCTTGCTCAATCCCCCCGCTGCCGCCGATCGATGGCATTCTGATGGCATCATCCTGCGAGCAATAGCTTGCCGAATCACTCTGCGGCCGACGATCGATGGCATCGTTGCATTCGCAACTGGGAATCTTCGGTGGGCGCATCGTACCAGCACGGCAGCGCTCCTCGCTAACGATTTTCGGCGAAACCGCAGTTCGTGCAGGTGGTTAGTTTACTCATCGTGGTCGCTGAGGCTCTGCGAGGCGGCGTCGCGGTCATTTTCGACAAAACCGTCATTTGCCCGTTTGCCAACCGCCGAGTAGATGCGGTATCATGCTAGGCGAAAAGGATAGAGCATCAGGACTTTTCCAACTTTTCCTTCCAACTGCAGGGATCTTTCTACCTATGAATACTGTCGCTTTATGCGTTTTGTGGACGGTCACGGCCGCCGATCTGTCGGGATGGATCGAATTGACTGGCCCGAATGTGTTCGACCTGTGGGACACTCGCAAGGAAGATTGGACCCTCGCCGAATCGGTCAGCCTTGATCCGAAGAATCCGCGGAAATTCGTGGCCCATGGGACCGGCAACATTTTGGTCAACGCACCGAAGAACATCGGCAAAGATCTGTACACCAAACAGAAGTTCGGCGATGCCGAACTGCATCTGGAATTCTGCATGCCCAAAAGCTCGAATTCCGGGGTCAAGTTTCACGGCCTGTACGAGATTCAATTATGCGATAGTTTCGGCACGACCCAAGAACTGACCGGTGATTGCTGTGGGGGTATTTATCCGCGGGCCGAATTTAAGCCGAAATATCGGCACATTGACAAAGGAATTGCTCCGAAAGTGAACGCCTGCAAAGAACCGGGACAATGGCAGACGCTCGACGTGATTTTCCTAGCACCCCGGTTTGATGAATCGGGCAAGAAGATTGCCAACGCGAAGATCGTCCGGGCGACGCTCAACGGGCAAGTGATTCACGAAAACCAAGAGTTGGCCACCCCCACGGGGCACAACTGGACACGTCCCGAAAGCCCTACGGGGCCATTGATGCTGCAAGGCGATCATGGCCCCGTGGCGTTCCGCAATGTGAAAATCCGCCCGTATCGGCCGTGATCAGGCGTTCTGGAATTCCCCAATTCGCCCGTTTCGGCGGCCGTGAGCGTGTGTCGATCGGTTGCGTTGCGATTCTTAGAATGGATAATCAAGCCCAAGCTCGCCTCAAGTTAGCTCGTTAGTCCCCGCATTAAGGAGCCTCTCTAGTGCTACTGCGATCATTGGCCGCGACCTGGGCCATCGTTGCCGGCACCACGGTTTCGCTGATGGCTGCCGATCCGCCTCGCCCGCCGGAAGTCCAGCCTTCAAACATCACTTGGAAAAAAATTGTGGTAGATCCGAAGTTCCGTTCTGAGGGAGTCGCGGTCGCAGACATCAACCGCGATGGCAAACTCAATGTGGTCAACGGTGAACTGTGGTACGAAGCCCCCGACTGGAAACCGCACGAGATCCGCAAACCGGGCGAATATGGCGACGGCCTGAAAGGCTACTCGCAATCGTTCGCCGTCTGGGCCGACGACCTGAACCAAGACGGTTGGCCGGATGTGATCGTCATCGGCTTCCCCGGGGCACCCTGCTATTGGTACGAAAACCCGAAGAATGCCTCCGGCCATTGGAAACGGCATGAAATTTGGCACAGCGCGTGCAACGAGACTCCGCAATACGTCGATCTGTTCGGCACGGGCAAACGGGTGCTGGTCATGGGCTGGCAGCCCAAAGGGAAGGAACGCGAAGGGCAAATGGCATGGTTCGAGCCTAACCCCAGCGACCCGACCAAGTTATGGATCATGCATCCGATCTCCGAACCTTCGGTGCCGGAAATGGTCGTCGATGGCAAGAAGATCCCCGGCAAAGAGATCCCCGGGACGTTCCGTTTCGCCCATGGTTTGGGCGTGGGGGACATCAACGGCGACGGTCGTAAAGATGTGATCATCCCCCAAGGATGGTGGGAACAACCCGCGCAAGTGACCGATGCCCCGTGGAAGTGGCATCCGGCCCCGTTAGGGGAACCAGCCGCCGACATGTACGCGATCGACCTGGATGGCGATAACAAGCCTGATGTGGTCAGTTCCTCGGCTCACAAGTTCGGCATCTGGGCGTTCAAACAGCGGCCCGGCAAAGAGGGCGAACCGACGTTCATCAAGGAAGATCTGTTCCCCAAGTTGGTATCGGAAACGCACGCAATGTGTTATGCCGACATCAACGGCGACGGTTTGAAAGATCTGATCACCGGCAAACGCTGGTGGTCGCATGGCCGAGCAGAACCTGGGGCCGATTGGCCGGCCGTCATTTATTGGTTCGAGGCCAAAAAGGACCGCGACGGCATCATTCGCTTCATTCCGCACGAGGTCGATAACGCCTCGGGCATCGGCACTCAGTTTGAAGTGGCCGACATCAACGGCGACGGCAAGTTGGATATCATCGTATCCAACAAACGCGGCACGCACATCCTATTGCAGACGGGCGACAAGGCCGAATTGCCCCGCCGTTGAGAAAGGCACGGGCGTGGAACTGAAGCCAGGGAGCGACCTTCCGTTGCGTTGCGGAAGGTTCGCTCCTTCAGGAACGCTCTGTCTTACTTGCTGGACCTTCGATCGAAACTGAGTCGCAGGAACGCTCTGTATTTAGAAACTCTCCGTCTCGCTTGCTGGATCGTCGAATAGAGTTGGGCCGGTCGGTCCTGGGGACCGTGGCCGACGTGGACGTGGTCGGCGAGGCCGCGAGCGGATCGCCGGCCCGGGCTTGCGCGAACCGTGCCGAGCATGGACGCTGGGGGTCGCTTGCTGGGCTTCGGGAGATTGTCGAATGCGGTACAGCAGGTCTGTCATCTGCTTGGCTCGCGGAGCGAAGGGGACGATCGGCCGTGGATAACCGGGCAAGGCGTCACCGTGGCAGATCTGCGGGGCGGAGTATCGGCGCAATTCCGGCACCCATTGTTGGACGAAGTGGCAGTCGGCGTCCCAGTCGAGCAATTGCTTGGTGGGATTATACACCCGAATCGCATTCCAGCCGACGACGCCGGCTTGCATCTGCAATTGGCTCAGGTGAATGCCTGGGTCGTAATCGCGAAAGACTTGGGCCAAATGCGGATGAATCCGTCGCCAATCCAAATGCAGCACATGACACGCGAAACTGGTGACCATAGCCCGCATACGGAAGTTGACAAAGCCCGTCGTGCGCAAACAGCGCATCACCGCATCGACCAACGGATAGCCGGTCAACCCCTCGCACCAAGCGGCCAGCAAGCGTTCGTCGTTCTCGTAAGGGATGTCGCGGTAGCAGGGGTGGATGCTGCGGAACTCTAATTCAGGTTCGGATTCCAACCGCTGGGTGAAGTGATCCCGCCAGTGCAAGCGACTGAGGAAGGCTTCCAGACTCGAATGCCAACGCGGCGTGGTCGGATCGTGGGGGTCCAGATCGTGTAAGCGTTGCTGCACGGCATGCCAGACCTGTCGAGCCGTCAATGTCCCCCAAGCCAGATGCACGCTGAGCCGACTTCCTGCGTGGAAGGCCGTGTTCGGCGAACTGATGCCGCCGCGATACCGATAACCGCGACGATTCAGGAAGTCGGCCAAAGTGGCATGAGCGTCGACCTCGGTCACAGGTTGCCAGTCCCGTCGGGGGCCGTAGGCCGGCAGTTTCGGAAAGCTCGTCGCGGCAGCCAAGCGGCGTAGCGGTTCGGCTTGCTGGAGCGGAGGAATCGGCAACGGGGCCACGGCGACAATCCGTTTCTGCCACAGTTGCTGAAAGCGATCGCGGTTGACACCGCCGCGGCGGACGCTCGATTGGGGAAACTCCCGATAAGTGACACCGCGTTGGCGGCACCACTGGGCCACGGCACGATCGCGGCGAAACGTCAGGTCGTTGCCGATTTCTTCATGCGACAGCAGGTGCGTGAAAGGCACCAGGGCATAGAGTTTCTCCAGTTTTTCGACGATCTCGCCATAAGCGATCAGAACATCGACACCGCGTTGCCGCAGTTGTTGCCGTAACGCTTCGACCGCTTGCCATTGGGCATGCCCATGCATGGCAGAACTGTCGGCCGCGTTTAATATCGAGGGTTCGACGCAGAACATCGGCAGCACGTCGGCTCCTAACGCGGCGGCTTCGTTTAGGCAGGCATTGTCTGCCAGGCGAATGTCGCGTTTGATCCACCACACGACGATCGGGCCAGTCATGAGTGCCATCGTGATTTCGGCTTCGGACGATATCCCAAAATCTGCGGTGCGACGCGTTCCCAATACCGGGAAAAGCGACGCGGTTCGTCGGTGTACTCGGCCAACGTCGGCCGGGGATGCACCACGACGCGAAAGGTGCGCCGCAGGATTTCGCAGGTTTCGACGACCCACGGATTGGGATGCTCGCTGACGTGGATGGTGCCGGCTCCACTGCGACGCGCCAACTCGCTGAGGCATTCGACCGGATCGCCGATCCACAGATGCCGATGTTCGTTGGGCAGGTGCTGGAACAGATCGTCCAAGCCGTCGAGGACGAACGCCCAACGATGAGCAGCCCACGGTTCAGCTCGCAGACGCGGTTCGTCGATGACGAAGACGACCGTTGCCGTGGGATTGGCTTTCAATGCCGGATCTTCCCACGATAACGCGGCATCGTGGACCCAGACCAGATCGCTTGCCGGTTGCACGGACGGGGCCGAATCCAATGTCCCGCAATCGCTCGTTGGCAGTTCGGCGGTGGCCGGGACGGGGGAAGTCAGTGCCGGTGATCCATCGGGCGAAGGTGGCAATAGGGGGATGGCGGATGTTGGGTTGGCCAAGGGAGCGGTCGCACCTCCGAACAACCGTTGCTGCAAGGTCGGATAGTCGGCATCGAACGGGCAACGCACGCGACAAGTGTCGCACCATCGCCCATTGCTGAAGGTGGCAATGTTGGTGCGGTTCATGAAGTAGGGCTTGGCCGCAAACGTGCTTTCGACCCACTGCCAACTCGACGAGTTGCTCGCGATGTCGCCATCGTAGAGGAATTGCCGAAACAGTTTGGCCCCTTGCTGCCAACGGACACCGCGGAAATGGCACAGATACGCGGCAAACCACAGCCGAGCGTGATTGTGCAAATAGCCCGTCTCGAACAGTTCGGCCAACATGCCGTCGATGCATGGTAAACCGGTTTGGCCGTGCAGCACATCGAGCGGCAAGCGCGACGAACGCGCCACGCCGTGTTTGGGTTCTTCGAGGTCGTCGTCGATAGACCGGCCATACCAGGCCAACACCTTCTCGAAGAAATCGCGCCAGGCCAATTGTCGGAGAAACTCTTCGCAACGGGCCGAGTCGTGCGGGAATTTCGTTCGCAGGTGTTCACGGACTTCGACAGCGGAAATCATGCCATGCCGTAGGTACGGCGACAAGCGTGAGACGGGCGCATCGAGGTAGTTGCGGGTCCGACCATACGCCGACGGATCGTAAGCGTGCAAGCGTCGCAGGGCTTCGCTGCGTCCGCCGGGGAGCGTGTTCGGCTTCGGTTCGCCCAACATGCACGGGCGCAAGCGTCGCCAAAGCTCGGCCCGCGAGGGAAGAGTATCGGAGGGCATGGTCATCCGCCTCGCCAGAATTCGACCTGGGCATTCGCCATTTGATTTGATTAGTAGGCATCTCGAGGCGGCATTGCCCACGGTGTCGGCAAATTCTTGCTTCCTTGGGGAACCGATTTCGCAGGGGCACACGGCGGGCTAACGCCCCGCCGCTCGGATCGGATCGCAAGGGGGACGCACGCTCACCGAGCGGTGGGCGTCCTCCTGCCATGGAGGACGAAAGGAAGCCACATCACGATTTTGGCCTGCTCCGCGACACGGCCGGCGCTAGGAGTCAAACCGACGTTGGCTGAACTAGGACGGTTTTGCTGTCAGTGATACAAAAATAACGGTACTTCGGCTTCACGCAAGACGGTCTTGGTCACGGAACCGAACAAGAATTCGCGCAACGACGAATGGCCATATGCCCCCATGACCAACAGATCGGCCTTCAGTTCTTCCGCTTTGGCCAAGATAAACTTGGCGACCGAGCTTTCGCCGGCCACCGGATAAGCCACTGCGGCAATGTCATGGAAGCCGAGAAAGTCGGTGGCCAATCCCGCGATGCGGGTCGCTTCGTGCAAATCTTTGTGCAGGGTGATTACATGGCAAGCCAAGCCTTTGTTCAAGCCGCTGTGGACAAAATTGGCCAACGTCCGCGAGGCTTGCAGACTGCCGTCGTAAGCGATCACGACCGACGAACCTTCGCGCCACTGTTTGGGCGAAGTCAATACCGGCCGCGGACTGTCGCGGAGGATGTGTTGCAGGGTTTCATCGGGGCCATCTTGGGTTTCAAAATGGAAGTACGTCTGTTGGCCGAGCATCAGCAGATCATAGCGTTGCGCTTGGTAGATGAGCCGTTCGTAGGGCGAGCCGGTTTCTTCGTGCAACTTGCTGGGAACTCCTTGGCGGGTGCAACAAAGGGTGAAGTATTCGAGGAAACCTTCCACTTTGCGGCGTGCGTCGGCAATCAGGGCTTCATCGCGTTCTTCCTTGTAGTAGTTTCCCCCGATAGGCGAGAGTTCGGCTTCACGGATCGAAGGTTCATCGATAATTCCCATCCCCACCAAAAACGCGCCGGTTCGTTTGGCCATACGAATGCCCAAGCCGATCAGTGCGTCGCAATACTCCGAACCATCTAACCCCAACAAGATGCTGCGCGTCATGATAGGTGCCCTCCGCTGCGATGTCCCTATCATTTAGCGTAAGCCTCCGAAGGCGGGTAATCAAGTGGATAAAATTGTCATCAAAGTCGTTCGCCGCGCAAGCGTGCAAATTCGGCTTCGTCGATGCGATAAAACCGCACCCGATCGCCGACCTGCAGCGGGAAATATCCTTGCTCGACATCGACCAAAGTCAACGGCGTGCGTCCGATCAGGTTCCAGCCGCCGGGACGCGGCAGCGGATAGATGCCGGTTTGCCGCCCCGTCAGGCCGACACTGCCGGCCTCGACGCGGGTGCGGGGCGAGGGCAAACGCGGCACATGGGCCAATTCGTCGGGCAAATAGCCCATGTACGGGAACCCGGGGATGAAACCGATGGCATAGACAACATATTCGCAACTGGTATGCAGTTCGATGATGCGTTCCGGCATCAATCCGGTGTGTTGAGCCACCCGCGCGAGATCATGCTGCAACTCGTAACAGCAGGGAATCTGCACCAAGCGTCCTACGGGGGGCAGCTCCTGGGCCAACGCGGCCAGATCGAGCCGACGCAACTGCTCGATCACCTCCGCCAGACGAATCGCGGCCGGATCATGAAACACCGCGACACTGCAATAAGCCGTCACCACATCGACTAGCCAAGGCCAATTCGCGGCACGCACCGCCTGGGCGAAACGCAACGCGGTCGGCTCATCCGGCAGATACGACAAAGCAGCTTGATCGCCTAGCGGAACGGTGCGTAACATCAGTGCGATTCCTGACAACCTCAAGACGCACGAGCCAACGATGGCATCACGGCCCAGGCCAAGTAGCTTCGTGACGCAGCAGATACGCTCGCTGATACTGCGTGGCGTCACCACGATTGCGCATCTCGACCCACACTACCACATATCGGCTCCCCAGCGCATGGGGGATGCGCACTTCATCGCCATCGGCGTAGGTCAGGTTGTTCACGCCGACCGTGCGCGTGACACCATCGCGGATGTCGATCGAATCGCTTAAATCGATGTAATGCGTCCAAAATAATCCGGTCGAACGCACCAAATCGCGGTTGTTCAGATCTGGCACCAGTCGGCAGGCCACGCCCGTCTGAAGCGGTGTCGCAGCTCCGAAGGGGCGGTATATGTCGCAGGTCGTCGGTAGCAAGGACTGAGGAATGGACATGCGCTTTGCTCCCGAAGGAAGTAGACTGGCAGATCGCACGCTTGCTTCGCATTGCACGCTCGCTTCGCGGTCACAAACTCGGTTCGCGGAAGGGTTTCAGTAGATCGACTACGCCGGGCGGAATGCCGGCTCGATCCAGGTAGAAGTTGCTCCAACTGGTGGAGGTGTCGCCGAAACGCTGCGTTTCCAGTCGGCGATAATTCGCATCGAGCATGGTTTTGATCCACTGATACCAATAGCCGATCAAAAGTGTGTACGCCTGTTGGACCGCAGCCGGGGCTTGGCTATGCACTGTGGTGTAAATCACTTCGACAGTCCCCAGGGCACGATCCCATAGGATCGGATCGTCACTCACCAAGCCATGGCTGCGCGGCGGTGGCACGAAACGCCCCTGCGTCGATTGCACTACACCGCGTTTGCGATGCACGGAATACGCCGACAACGGCAGTTGCGTTCCGGGACCGAAAATACGCTGCGGATCGACTTTGACGCTCGTGACCTCGGCCACCGGATAGTTCCGCAAATGCACGAACGAACTGCCGCCGTCATGGTACTCGGTGAACGGCCCCGCGGCGAACGAACGATTGCAATAGACTTCCAGCCAACTTTCGGCCGACGACTGCAACCGGGTTAGCAACGCATCATCCGCTGTGGTGGAGATGCCCAAACGCAGTTTCACTTCGCTTAGCGTGTCGATGGACATGACGCAGATTCTCAACCGATCGGCCCCGAGAGGAAACCCCCCTCCCAGCAGGGGCCTATCTGGGAGGAGGGAAGCGAATCCCATGCCTTGCATGTCTGGAACGGAACGCGTTAGATCGTCTTGTACTGTTGGCCGATCGCGGCGAAGAGGGTCACGTTGCCGCTACCGCCGCTGATGGTCACCACATACCGCACGAAGCGTAGGCTGCGATCGAAACGCAGGGTTTGCGTATTCGGTCCCTCGGTCACTGCGGCGAAGGTGGCACCGGGAATGTCGGTCCAACTTCCCGCGTCGGCCGATTCTTGGATCTTCCCCGTCACGGTCAGATCGTCGGCTACGGTGCCAATCACTTGGATCGCGAAACAGGGACCGTCCGCCGTTTGCATGTCGATCGAATCGCCCTGGACGCTCGATGTGATCGTTTGCGGCGGCAAACTGGTGCGCAATCGGGCTTGGCTTGCGAAATCGTGGATCTTGGTTGACATAGCTCGATTCTCCTCAACAAAGCCGTATGCAAGATCGATGCCCCATACTCGGGAGATCGATTATGGATCCCTGAAGATCGATGAATCCATCTCGGAAAGTCGATTAACCAATGACTAACTGATCGCACAACACGAAACTGGCCGGATGACGTGGTCCGGCATCGATGTGCTGAATGCCGCGGAGGTACGTTTGATCGTTCTGCAAAGCCGAGTCGCCCAATCCCGAAGCGACAAACTCCATGATCCCCAAACGAGCGACGATCCAATCGGGGAAGTAGCCCAACAGGACGTAAGTCAGGTTGGTGCCGCTGTTTTTGACCCGTTGGGCGGACACCTGCGAAGTGCGGATGACCGGCGTACCGTACAACTCGGTCGGCGGGGCATCGGCAGCCGAACGGCTGGGATGGAACAAAAACGCACCGCGTTGATCGTTGGCGGTCACCGCGTCGGCTCGGCGATTCATCAGAGCGGCAAACATCTGTTTGCGCATCAGCCAAGCGGTTGGAGCGGCCACCGCGTCGGGGAGTTTGCCTTCCATCAGAGCCACATCTTGAGCTTGGAAGGTGTCGCCATTCGTCCCAGGGGTCGAGGCGTAGTGCCGACCGATGTCGGGATAGGTCAACAACCCGCGAATCTGCGTACCGCCGGTGCCTTCGAGCATCGCTAGGTCGGCTTTCAGCGCGGCCACCCGAGCCATATCGGAGCGGATCAATCCCTCAGCGGAAGGACTGGCGAAACGCAACAGTTCGTTGTTGACCTTCACGAACACCCCCAGCTTTTTGGCCTGAAGGTCGAGGTTGCCGGTGCTGGGTTGGCTTTCGGTGATGCTGGCGGCTTCCCCCACCCAATAGGCCGTCGAACCCCCCGTCAGTTTGGGAAACTGAATGCGACCATTGGGAGGCAAAGCGATCTCTTGCGCCCCGGCCGAGGCGAACGCTTCCAGATGGCGTTGGAGATCGATCAATTCGCCCAACCGAGGCAGCCGAACTAAGGTTCCCCCCGCGATGTCGGAGACGGTGCCTAACGCTTTGGGCCGCAGACCGAGTCGACGTTGAATCCAGTCCGCTTCATCGGGATCGAATCGATCGGCATCGGCGGTCATTTTGGCCCGCACTTCGTCACGCAAACGCACCGCCTTCGGCTCGAAAGCCGGCAAGTGCGAGGTTGCCCAAGGCACCAGAAACGATTGATGCCCGCAATGCGGCACAAAACCGTAGCTCTGGTACAGATCGCGAAGTTGATGATGGACGTGCAGTTCTTCCTTGGCCTGATCAGCCCCGAGAAAGCCCAGCGCGAAGGCCGCCGCTTTCAAGACGCTGTAGCCAACCGAGTCTTGACCGATCGGCCCACTGGTGACCCAAGGCACCCGGCGTTCGACGCGGCCGGCTCCGCCCAGCAAGGCGCGGTCCAGCGATTGCGTCGTTTGCTGTTCGATGAATTGCACCAGTTCCTCGCGGCTCTGGAAGCGATCGTTGTGGGACGCCGACGTATCGATGGCAGAAGTGGTCATGCAAACTCTCCTAGTCCTAGAAGCGACACCAAGAAAACTCCCGGCAAGCGACATCAAGGAAATTTCCGGCAAGCGACACCAGGGAAACTCCCGGCAAGCAACGGAAGGTCTGCCCAACTGGGAGGCAGAAGTGGCTCAACGGCCCGGCGGAAGGGACATTGGGGCCAACAGATCGGCCAAGACATCGAACGTGGCTCGGCCTTGGCTACGGTGCGGGGTGGAGTGGTCGGCCGAAGCTTGGTACTGGCCGAACCAGTCGCGCAACTGCGGATCGCGAATGTGCCCTTTTTGAATGGCCACGGTCAGCGCTTCGGGATTCTCGGGGACAGGGACCGCGGAATATTCCAGCAGTTCCCATTCTTCGATGCGCAACCCCTTGCGAGCAGTCCCTGTTGCCGACCGCG
>CALEEC010000510.1 GCA_937949245.1 uncultured Gemmataceae bacterium
TGCTCGAGATGGTCGGCAAACCGGAAACCCTCGCCTGGCTACAACAACAGTGTCAGCGGTATCCGCATTTCTACCCGCTGTGGCAAATGCGGATCGACTTTCTACGCGGCGAATCCAACCAACCGGCCATCGAGGCACTGCGGCACATGCTAGCCGAGGCCCCTAACGACGCTTGGGCACGCCGAGAACTGGCCCTGCACCTGGCCAACGCGGAACAATTCGACGAAGCCTTGGCCGAACTGGAACGCGCTCGCCAGATTGAGCCATATAGCCCCTCGTACTTCTACAGCAGCGGCCACGTCTTGTTCCGTGCCGATCGGGTGCAGGAAGCCCGCAAAGCCTACCGAGCTGCTTTGGAAGTATCGGTCGATCACGACATTGCCATCAACGAATTGATGAATCTGGCCCGCAGCGATGAGGACCGCGAAGAAGTCCTGCAGTTCGTCGCGACCTTGTTGGAGTCGCAAGAACACCTGGGGGATGGTCTGCTGACGTTCCGCGATCAAGCCATCCACCACATGGAACCGGAAGAACTGTACCCGATCCTCGATCGCCTGTTGGACGACAACCCCGATCTTTGGCAAGCCTGGTCGGTGTGCATTCAACAACTAGGGTTGCTCGGCCGCCACGATGAAGCCGTCGAATTGGCCCGCACCGCGACCGAGCGGTTCCCGTTGTTGCCGCGGCTATGGCTCGATCTGGCCGAAGCCTTGGCCGCTCGGGGAGACAGCGAAGGCCAAATCGAGGCTCTACGCCAAGCCGTGCAAGCCTCTCCCACCTGGAGCCTGGCTTCCCGCGAACTGTCGGAAGCCCTGGAACAGAACGACCAAGTCGAAGAAGCCGAGAGGGTGCTGATGCAAGCCATCGCCCGAGTGCCGCAAGACCCAGTCAATCACGGTTATCTGGCCGATACGCTGTGGAATTCGGGAGAAAGCGAACTGGCATTGCAGCGGGTGATCCGGGCTTTGAAAATCGATCCGGGTTACGACTGGGCTTGGCGTTCGTTGGCCGAATGGTCCGAACGGATGGATTGCCCAGAACGCTCCATTGAGGTAGCCCGCGAGGTGGCGCACAGCCGGCCCGGCGATTTTCGCGCTTGGCTCAACTTGGCCCGTGCCTTAGCCGCTCCCGAGCAAGCCGAGGAAGCCATCGCGGCCCTGGATCGTGCCATCGCGTTGTCTCCACGGACCACCGAGGCGTATGACCTCAAAGCCGAGAAATTGGCCCAACTGGGCCGTTTCGACGAAGCTATTGCCGCTGCCAAGCCGAGCCTCTTTAAAGACGATCCGCCAATGACACTGCAAGGTCGCATCGCTTGGATCGAAGCCAAACGCGGCAACTACGCCGCGGCCATCCCCGCGATGCAAGCTCTGGTGGCCATCGAGCCGAATTATTACTGGGGCTGGCAGCAGTTGGCCGAATGGTACAACGAAACCGGTAAAGCGCCGGCTTACTTGGAAGCGGCCAGCGAAATGGTCCGGCTTTGGCCGGACAATCCCTCGGCCCTGGCCATGCGGGGCGAGGCACGCATCCAAACCGGCGATCGGGAAAATGGCAAGGAAGACCTTCGGCAAGCGCAGAAATTGGCCCCGACCTACATGTTCCCGGGGGCGCTGTTGTTCGACACCTATTTGGCCGACGGCGAATTGAAGCAGGCCAGCGATTGCTTAGCCATTTTGCAAGAGCACAACAGCGGACCGTTCGTGCTGGCACGGGAAGTGCAGTTGCTGGCACGCCGCAAAAAACGCGAACGCGCTCTGAAGGCTTTCCGCGAGTTGTGTACCATGCCTTCCGAATCGGCCTGGCCGGTGCAAAGTGCCTTGAACGCGCTGGTGCAAGCCGGTTGGACCGAAGACATCGACCCAATTTTGAAAGAAACCTGGGAGTCGGCCGAGACGTTTCATCCTTGGGTGGCCTTGGCTTGGGTGGATAGTCCGTCCGGCAGTCCCGCGCCGATCGAAGAGAAGCTCAAACCGCTGGATCGGGCCATCCGGGAACATCCGACCTACGCTCAGGCTTACGACTACAAAGCGGAACTGCTGGCCCGGTTGGAACGCTTCGAGGAAGCCGAGGCTCTGTGCAACGCGCCGATCTGGAAAGGCAATCCGCCGTTGATGCTGCGGGGCCGAGCCGCTTGGCTGCACGCCGCCCGCGGCAATCGCGATCAAGCCATCCGCGAGATGCGGCAACTGCTGGAACAAGAACCCGACTACTACTGGGGCTGGAAACAGTTGGCCCACTGGTACGATGCCAACGAATCCCATTCCGACTACCTCGAAGCGGCGCAAAATCTGGTGCGTTTGGCCCCCAATGATCCGGTATCTTACGGCTATCGCGGCGAAGCGCGGCTTTACACCGGCGATCGTCGCGGGGCAACCGAAGATTTTCGCAAAGCCTTCGAGATGGACTCGGCCTACGGCTTTGCCGGGCACAATCTGTTCGACCTGCAATTGGCCGATGGCAACTTGGAAGCGGCTAGCGAAACCTTAAGCAAACTCCAGCAGCATATCGGCGGAGCCTCGGTCGAAATCCGTGCCCTGCGCTTGGCCCTGTGCCGCAAAGACGAAACGCAAGCCCTGCAACACCTCAAGCAGCTTCTCAGTTCGGCCGACACTCCGGCCTACCTGCTGGATCGCGCCCTGGATGCGATGACCGACGCCGGCTATCGCACCGCGGCCGACGAGTTGCTCTGGCAGGTGCTCGCCGACGCCAAGAGCGACTGCTCCGAATACTTGGGCCGCGTCTGGGTGCGCCGCCAATTGGAGGTCGGCCGGTTTTCTTGCATGGAACAACTCCCCACGCTCTTGGAACGCGGTAAAGTCGGCCGGGAAGCGTTGCTGGCTTACGTCGATCTGACCGGCACCGTCGAGCGCTCAAGTCATCTGCTGCTGGCAATGACCCGTTTCGGCGACGCACTACGTCAGGATCTGGAAAGTTGGTCGACCATGGGCCAAGCTCTGGCCGACGCTCAACAATGGTCGATGGTCGCCCTCTGGTTGGCCGACTGGAAGCAACGCTCCGAAGTCGAAGCCGCCACGCTGGATTTGTTGTCCCTGGCTTTGGTGCATCTGAACCGTTTCAGCGAAGCGGTCAGCATCAGCAATGCCGCGCTGCAACTTCCCGAAGACGATTCCAAGGATTCCCACCTGGTCCGCCTCGCCTTGGCCGACGCTTTAGCCGGGCGTACCCACGAAGCCCAGCAACGCCTTGAACAGATCGACCGCATCGAATTGGACCCCGTCGGGCAGTTTTTGCACGGCTTGGCCTTCGCTGCGGTCTTGGTCCAGCGTGCCCAACCGCAGGACAAAGCCCAGGCTTTCGCCGAAGCCAAAGAGCATCTGAAAGCCACCTGCGACGTACTCGACGATCAACCCCTCTCGGCGGGACTGGAGGCATTGTATGAGCAGACGGTGCGTCGCTTATCGCAAGACACCGGCAGCTTGAAGGCGTGGTTCTGGCGGTTATGGCATCGCCCACCGGCTCAACGTAAGCTGAAAGCGAACTGAACGGATGGAGTCGTCGAGATACCGAGAGCCGACGACGTTATCGGCGGGTGAATACATGTCGCAGAGTCTGGAGCCGACGACGCCAGGCGTCGGTAGGTTTTCGACCAATCTTTCGTGTCTCCGCAACACCTACAGACTGGCGTCCGCGGTTCGTTGTCTCGCGGATGTCCCCTTCACTTTTCGCATTCCATCGGAAGGTCCGCTTCCGCGCCGACCGAACCAGTCGAGTGCGACAAAGGCTCGTCCACGGTGTTGGCCGACAGTTGCGACACTCGCGACAGTTGGGCCAAATGAAGGTCGAAAAAGTCGATCACGCGGCAGGTGTATTCTTGGGGGGTGGCGTGCAGCGATTGATTGTGCTTGGCCCCCGGAATCATCCACAATTCCTTCGGTGGTCGAGCGAGGTCGAACAACGCTTGGGCCATGATCGGTTTGATGTAGGTGTCACCACCGCCGTGGATCATCAACAACGGCCGACGAAACTCCTCAAACGCCGACTCGACCCGGCAGAAGCGCACCTGGCGTTTTCGGCTCACTTTCCGTACCCCGGCCAAAGCCACTTGACGATAAAACCAAATCGGCAGCACGGCTTGAATGAAGCGGTTGGTGTCGTAAATGGCGATCCATTTACGGATGAACGGAATCATCGTGGTGACGGTGGCAAAAGCGCCATCGGTGACGGCACAACGCACCCAAGGATCGGTCGCGGCGGCCAACAGTCCGACGCTGGCCCCTTTGCTGATGCCAAACAAACCGATGCCACGGGGATCGGCGTCGGGGCGTGATTTGAGATAGGCCAACGCTGCTCGGGCGTCGGTTAGGTCGCGGTCGGTCACCCATTGCGACACCGCATATTTCGGGTCGCTGTCGCTTTCACCTTGATTGCGGGGTTCATAAGCAAAAATATCATAGCCGGCACGCTGCAAAGCCTCGCAATACGTGATGCACGACCACCGATTCGAGCCAAACTCCAACCCGAATAGAATCACCCCTTTGCGGGGACCACGCGCGAACAAGTAACAGCCGCGAAGGGTCAGGCCGTCGGGAGTGGTGAAGCGCACATCTTGGGCATCCGCCGTCTTTTCGCCCCGCGGCACCACGAACAACGGCCGTTCCTCGAAGATGCGCACAAGAATGTCGAGGAACTTCCAACGAGCATAGAAGTACACGCCGACAAGCAAAATTAGCATGCCTACGGGAAGTACCCAAAACAAGCACATCCCTAACCACAGCCAATTCACGGAAAAATTCTCCTGGTCGGTTGCTTGAACTCCTCAGAAGCGGGACAACTTCGGCAATTTTTGCCAAGAATTTTACTTGTTCTATTCAGCAAAGCGACTTACGATTAGAGTGACATTTTGTCCACCAAAGCCAAAGCTATTGCTCAAAAAGTGCTGGATGCGTTTTTCCCGCGCTTGATTGGGGATGTAATCGAGGTCGCAGTCGGGATCGGGAAATTCGTAGTTGATCGTGGGTGGTAGCACGCCGCGACGCAGAGCCATGACGCTGGTGATCAGTTCGACCACACCGGCTGCGGCGATCAGATGGCCCAACATGCTTTTGCTGCTGGAGATGGGCACTTGGTAGGCGTATTCGCCCAGCGCCTGTTTGATCGCATAGGTTTCGGTGCGATCGTTCACTTGAGTGCTAGTACCGTGAGCGTTGATGTAACCGATGTCATCCGGCTTGAGCCGAGCGTCTTTTAGGGCTTGCCGAATGCAAATGATCGCGCCGCGGCCATCGGGAGGCGTATCGGTGACGCGGTAAGCATCGGCCGTGGTGCCGTAACCGGTGATCTCGGCATAGATGGGAGCTTTGCGTCGGCGGGCATGTTCGAGTTCTTCCAGCACGATCATCCCCGCTCCTTCGCCCAGGACGAAGCCATCGCGGGTTTTGTCGAAGGGGCGCGAGGCTTTCTGCGGCGCATCGTTACGGGTCGATAGCGCCGTCAGCAAATTGAAGCCGGTCAGCCCAAACGGGTGAATCATGCTGTGCGCGCCGCCGGAGAGCATCAGATCGGCATCTCCGTGCCGGATCATCTCGGTGGCTTCGCCGATCGCTTGGCTACTGGCGGCACAAGCCGTCAGGCACGAGTAGTTCGGTCCTAGCAGTTCGTAGGTCGCGGCCAAATAGCCGGCCGTGGTATGAGGTTCGAGTTGATATTCGCCTTCGCCGACAAACGTGGTCAATCCGCGGCGGAAGTAGGCGACATAATCGACGCGATTCCCCTGATCGA
Source organism: uncultured Gemmataceae bacterium (assembly GCA_937949245.1). GTDB lineage: Bacteria > Planctomycetota > Planctomycetia > Gemmatales > Gemmataceae > CALEEC01. The sequence continues at coordinate 5,743 of CALEEC010000510.1, forward strand.
CACACCCTGCTGCGATCGATTCGATCAGATGACGAAAGTTGTGGCTTCCTTCGCCGGAACCGAGATAGACGCCGAACCGGGTGCGATCGACCGCGGCCGATGGTTCTAGCACCCCGGCATCGGCCAGAGCCTGTTGGGCGGCCACCAGAGCAAACCGGGTGTTCAGCCCTGCATGCTTCCAGCATTCGGCATTGCGGATGTATTGGGCCAGATCGAAGTTTTTGACTTCCGCAGCGAAGGTCGTGGGGAAACGCGAACTATCGAAATGGGTGATCGGCCCGACTCCGCTTTTGCCTTCGATCTGATTCTGATACAGATCGTGGACATTATGGCCCAGCGGAGTGATCGCTCCCATTCCGGTGATGACCACTCGTCGACGTGTCATAGCCTCCACCTCGTTGCAGAGACGACCCTAGCCCCGGCCGCGAAACCTTCGTCCGGTGGGCGGTCTTGGCCGAATGGCGGCACAACGAAGGATTTCGCTGGACCTCTCATTGGTTGGCCCCTCTCTCGATGCGGAGGACCAAAGCCCCACATTGCCCCAGGTCGGAGAAGGCGAGTTTTAGCACATACGGTTGGGTCGTCGGTCGTTTTTCGTTCGCGTGCACGGCGATCGGGCAAGCCGGGTCGGGCGTTTCATAGTTGAGGGTGACCGGCAACTCGCCGTGCCGCAGAGCCAAGATGCTGCCGATCAATTCCAGACTGCTGCCACTGGCACCGGCATTGCCGAAGTAGCTTTTGGCTGCCCACACTGGCACGGGCAAATTGCCGAAGACGGTCGCGATGGCTCGGGCCTCGCGGATGTCGTCTTCAGGACTGCTCAAGCCATGGGCATTGATGTGATCGATCTGTTCCGGCCCGATCTGAGCTTCGGCCAACGCGCGTTGGATCGTGCGTGCCAAGCCGCTGCCGTCTTTAGCTGCGTCAAACCCCGCGGCAAAGCCGACCACCTCGGCATAGATAGTCGCGCCGCGAGCCTGAGCATGTTCGTAATCTTCCAGAACCAGCACGCCCCCTCCTTCGCCCAAAACCAGGCCGTCGCGATGCCGATCGAAGGGGCGACAGGCTTTTTCGGGGGCATCGTTGCGAGTCGAAAGTTTCTGGAACAAGGTGTGCCGAATGAACGCCAACGGGTCGAGTTTGGAGTCGGCCCCCCCTGCGAGCATGACATCGGCCAACCCGCGCGCGATGGTTCGATGCGCTTCGCCGATGGCTAGCAGGCTAGCCGCCTCGCTGACGGTGATGCTGTTGTTCGGCCCACGGGCATCTTGGAAGATCGAGACATGACACGCCGGCATGTTGGGGAGATATTTCAGCATCCACAACGGCGGGATTTCGCGTAGCCCCGCTTCCCCCCAAATACGCAGATCCAATTCGGACTTTTCAGAGGCTGCCAGTGCTGACGCGCGGGACAGATCCTCCAACTCCGTAGAAATCATGCCGGCCCCGAAGACCACCCCGAAGCGTTCGGGGTCGAGTCGGTTACGGTCGAAGCGTGCGTTTTCGACGGCTTTGGCCGCGGTGACTACCCCCAGTTGTACCGTGCGTGCCATCATGCGTAGGCTACGCTGTTGTTTTTTGTCGAGGGTCTTGCGGGGGTCGAAGTCCGTGATTTCCCCCGCGATCTGGCAAGGCAGGGGGGAAACATCCATCAGCGAGATGCGTCGAATGCCGCTGCGGCCGGCGCGAAGTGCCTCCCAGAACGCCGTCAATTCCGAACCGATCGGACTGCATACGCCAAGCCCGGTCACCACGGTACGTCGGTCGGGAACTGGGGAGGTCATATCACACCTTAGCGTTCGAGCGACTGTGCGGTATCATCCTCAAGAGCCACGGTGAGACATCTGTCTGGCCGGATTGGGGGTTTGCATTCCCCGATCGGGCTGGATGTCGGGGTTCGCCTTCTCCCCTGGCGTCGGCTGCTAGGGACTCACGCCGAAATTTCACTAGATGCTCTAGGAGGTTCCCGTTGAAGCATCGGGTGTGGGTCCATCGGTTTTGCTGCGGGATTTGGCCGCTTTCTGGGCCAATTCCAACAGATACTGCAATTCACCTCCGAAGACGAAGTTGAAGTCGCCGAAAGTTTGCTGCGATCGGGCTTGATCCAAGTGAGCGAATTGAATCTCGGCTTCGCCCACCGGTTCGCCGTTGCTACGAATCCGCCCTTGGATGACAGCTCCTTCGTCGCGAAGGACCACGATTTCGGTTTCGTACTGTAGTTGCTCGCCGGCCAAGGCTTCGCGATGGAACTTTGCCGAGGCAATTTTGGCTAGGATCACTTTCTCGGCGTACTGGCGGGCTTCGCCGACCAGAATGCCTCCGGTTTGGGCCAAGCGTTCGAGCATGAGCGCGGCCGGCATAACCGGCCAACCGGGAAAATGCTCGGCGAACAGATCCTCGGCCCAACTGAGGTTTTTGACCGCTACGGCGCGTTTGCCCGACTCGAACTCCAGAAAGCGATCGATCCAAATCCAGCGCATTACTAGTTTACCCCGTGGCTTGGGGGCCAAGTCGGTGG
>CALEEC010000511.1 GCA_937949245.1 uncultured Gemmataceae bacterium
GAAGGCCGACCTGCTCGCGTTGCCGAACGCGAACGTCAATGGGCCAGCCGCTTGCTCGAATGGATCGATCAAGAAACCCCTACCCCGCAGTCCATGAGCCAGGTTACTCGGCCATAATGTTTGCCAAAACTCGAAGAGTTCCCTCTTCCCTACCATGAGCCAAATCTCTCGGCATGAAATGTACGCCAAAGGTCGATCTATCCCCCTTCCCCGCCTAGGTGATACGCCCCCAAAGATTGGCCGCCCATTTGAAACAAACCAAAACTCGATGTATCTCCCCTTCCCTGCCGCACAAAATTCGTAACATATCTTTCGTTCACCCCGTTTTTTCTCTTTCTCGGAGGACCGCCACGATGTTGCGTCGCACGGTTCTGATGCTCACAATGGGATTCCTCATGAGTACCTTGACTGCCGAAGCTGCTGAACCTCAAATTGGCCATATGGTCTACTTCCAACTCAAAGACAACAGCCCCGCAGCGAAACAAAAGTTAGTGGATGCCTGCAAAAAATACTTGAAGGATCACGAGGGGGTGCTGTATTTCTCAGCGGGAGTGCTAGCGACCGACTTTCAACGCGATGTCAACGACCGCGATTGGGATGTCGCCCTACACTTGGTTTTCCGCAACAAGGCCGCCCATGACAAATACCAAGAAGCACCCACGCACTTGCGATTCATCGAAGAAAACAAAGATAACTGGAAGAAAGTTCGGGTGTTCGACTCCGCGATCACCCCAAGCGAAGACCAAAAGTAGCTTTTCGCCGAGGTAAAACTTCGATTGCCGCAGTGGGATGATCGGCCGTGTTGATCCGTGATTCACACTGCGATTGCTCATGCAGCATTTTTGTCGCTGGTGTGAAACGATCGAGCGTGTTTTTTAGCGTTTTGAGGAGTCCCAGCTATGAACATTCACGGTATCATCCCGCCGATCGTCACTCCGATGACTAGCACCGGCGAAATCGACCTGGTACGCTTGCGAACATTCATCGACGAACTGTTGGCCCAAGGGGTGCATGGCATCTTCGTGCTAGGCACCACGGGAGAGTTTTTCGCACTAGATGACTACGAGAAACAAGCCATCATGGCGACCGCTGTTGAGCAGGTTCGCCGACGTGTACCGGTCTACGCCGGCACTGGAGCCGAATCAACGCGCGAAGTGATTCGATTGAACCGTTTGGCCGAGCAAGAAGGGGTTGATGGTGTCTCTGTCATCACCCCTTACTACATTCTGCCGACCCAAGCGGAAATGATCGACCACTACCGACGGATTGCCGAGCAGACTCGATTGCCCGTGCTGCTGTACAGCAACCCAGCAACCTGTGGTGGACTGAAGCTAGAACCAGAAACCGTGGCCAGATTGGCAGAAATTCCGAATATCGTCGGCATTAAAGATTCCAGCGGCGACCTGCAATCGCTGATGGAGATGTTACGTTTGGTGCCCCCTTCGTTTGTGGTTCTGCAAGGACGAGATACGCTCATTGAACCTGCACTGCGCTACGGTGCTAAAGGGGCGATCCCCGTGAGCAGTAATGTGGCCGCGGAATACTGTGTTGGTGTTTACGAATCCTTCCGTAAGGGCGACTACGCTGCAGCACAGGCATATCAATGGAAGTTATCGCCGGTTCGATTAGCATTGACGATGGCTACCGCTCCAGGAGGGATAAAAGCCGCTCTGGACGTTTTGGGCCGATCCGTCGGCCCCAGCCGATCCCCCTTGTCCCCCTTACCGGCCGACAAGCGAGCCAAACTGCGACAAATCCTGGAACAAGCAGGTCTGATGCCCAGAAGCTAACCTCTCCCCTCCCCCGGCAGCTTGGTGGGGAAGTAGGTGTATCTTAGGATCACAGCTATTGCTTTGGTTGGCTCGTTTAAGGACAGAATTTTTCCGCAATTTTATGGTCGGCGGACAATCACTGAATATCCTTGAATTTTCTTGACTCTGCGATGGACCTGAGTAAATTGCCCATGCAATTATTTTTCAGTGTCGCTCAGACACAATACTGTTAACATGTGTTGCCGTACAACCTTATGAAGCCAACTCACGTCGCCTGTCCGTGGTGCTTTGCGCTCTTCCGGCTAGCCAATCTTCAGCCCGGACGGCAAGTTCGCTGCGGTCAATGTCGTGAGGTGTTCGCCCCCGATTCCGAACTGACTTGGTCAGCAAAGCCGCTGACCCGTCGTTCATGGTACTCCAGGCTGTTAGCAATACTCATAGTCGTTGCGATCATTGCTGGTTTTTATGGGCTTTTCCGAAGCACGATCGCAGGTAGATAATATCCCCCGGTCCCGCTTAAGCGCAAGCTCATGAGTAACGTCTTGCTACTGAAAACTTACGAAGAAAAGGCCTAGCAACTTCGGGCGGAGGCCGAGAGTATATTGGACAGCGAAAACGCCACTGCAGACACAGGTTGGCGAGCTGCACTCGAAGCCATTCGCAAAGCTGCCCAAGTTGTGGAAACGAACGCCCAGGCTCCGGTGAAAATTGGTGTCGTAGGGGAGTTCAGCGCAGGCAAGACACTGTTGCTCGGCAGCCTCATCGGTTACGCCGATGCCCTCCCGGTTTCGGAACTGCCGACTACCGGCAACATGACTACCTTGAACTTCAAGGTCGCTGACGAGTTAGAAACGACTCGCGTTGGCCCTTATCACATCCAATTCCTCGACCATGATGGTTTTCGCGAGTGCTTGGCTTACTTGCTGGAACAAGCACAGAAACGTGCCTTGACCGCCGAACTTCGAGAAGACCTCATCGAACAACTCAAGACAATCACGCCAACTGCGGACGAGGTTTTCTCGAAAATCGAAGCCTGGGCACGAGCGGCTTGAAGAGCCAGCACCAATCCATCGCTCCGTTTTCTCATCCGCGAATTAGTGACGTTCGTACGTGCGTATGCCAAATGTGGCCTCGGTCTTTGCGAGAGTGACCAACCACTCGAGGTCGAAGCCGATATTGCTCGACGTGGTCTGGAACTCCCCCCGATGAAAGAAGGCGTTCAGTCGTTGGAATTCGAGCAACTGCCCTCGCCTTTGGGGTCGATCTCCACGCGACCTATGCAGTTGACTGCTGAACAATTGCGGGACGGGTTCCCTTTGATTCGGTTGGTCACGGTCGATGTGACTGTCTCGCGGGAAATTTGGGATCTCTGCGGTCTAACTGGAGCCAATGGCTTCACTCTGATGGATTTCCCCGGACTTGGCTCGGAAGCCTCTGGGGTCCGCGACCTGTATCTATGCTTGCGTGAGTTAGAGCAGATTCAAACCATTCTCATCGTGTTAAACGGCAAGCGCTCCGGCGGCAGCGAGGGAAGTCGGCTTTATGACTTGCTTCAAGCCCACCGACCAGGGCAAGACATCCGTGACATGATTCTAGTTGCTGTCGGCCGCTTTGACGAACTCCCCTCCGATCGGAAGGAGGAGAAGATAAATTGCGGCACTTAGCTGGGGCGATGACATCGGCACGTCCTGCCGCAGAAATGAATCCAAACATGGGGTGTTCGGAGACGACGACGATGAGGATACTCCACCTGCTAAGCCAGCAGCGGCAGCAACTCAGACCCTGACTGTTGAAACCGTTCTCAAAGAACTCCCTGTGTTGCGAACTTGCATAGCCGGAGCCGAGTCGATTGTGCCTCCCGGACGACTCGACCGGATCGTTTTGATATCACCGTTGCTTCATTTGCATTTTCTGGAACAGAAGAACCCCAGTATTCGTGTGGGAAGCGAAGAATTTTTGGGAGGGAACCGAGTATCTGCGGAGAAAGCCGTCGAAATTGCTGCACTTTGGGGCAAACTCGCGGACCGATTAGCTCCCCCCAATACTCCGAACCCCGCACCTGGTTGATCCGCTGGTTACGAGACTTTGCCACCGATGGCGGCATCGGTCAACTTCGTACCGTCCTCCAGTCCCATGTCCAGATTCATGGACTCGCCCAACGGTGCAAGGATGTCTCCCGAGATGTCGATCAATTGCGAGCTACCCAACTGAAATTGCTCGAAACTCTACCAGCCGAAACCGTGGTAGACACGCGGACCCACGGAGACAAATTACAGGTTGCCGAGAAAGAACTCCGTGCTTTGGTGGATCTCTACCAAGACGCTGCCAATCGTCTCGATAACCTGCGGTTCACCGTGACTTTAGACGACGTTGCGGTTCCATTGGGCGATGTCCTTTTGGAGGAAATCGTCTTCCGCGTCTGCGAATGGCCTGAATGGGATAGTCTCTGGCAACAAGCACGAGACGGTTATATCACCGAACCCACGATGGAAACGGATCACGTCTTTAGGGACGACGATGACACCGACAATGGCCCGACCACCTTCCCAACCCGCAGCGAAGACTTTTATGAATCATTCACTCGCACGGTGGAAGAACTCTCTGAATTTACCCGCAAATTGATCAACGACGGTGTGAATGAATGGCTCAACCGACTGCGGGATAGGACCGTCTCCGCACGCTCTCTGTTGGCTACCGCACTGGAGCGAAAGACGTTATCTGCAGAGATCAAATCTCTGCGCTTGGGGGATCGGGCGACCGGCATGGTTCAAGTGCTTCGGGCAGCAGTGGATCCCCCACGGTTGAAAAAATTGGTCTTCCCCCCCAGAAGGCGACATATCGGCGATTGACTTGCCGCAATCCAATCCCTCTCAACTATTCCCGTTGGCTCGGTCCAGCAAAGACGATAGCGGCCGGATCTTCGCCTGGGCGAGATCGATTGTGACCGCACCGGAAGATGCTCAACCGGAACGACACCACCGGCATCAGGCAATGGTGATCCGTATTCGCAATGAATTGATTGATGCGATTCGGCTGGAAATGTCGCAGATGCTCAGCCAAGCCGTCAAGGTGGTTGTCGAGCGGTTCTCTAAGAATCTGCGGGTAATGGCGGAGAAGTTGTCTTTGGCGGCTTCTAACCGATTCTTGCTCGAAACGATCATCCGTGATCCTGCGGAAACTGCTGAAGCAGCCAACACCACCAATGATAACTTTGTCAGCCGACTCCGACGTTTGGCTGGCGCGACAATCTAACTAACCATTCCGGCAAAGGACAAGATACTCCTAGTTTTCGCGTGGCGGATGCAACCATGCCAGTTCAGATTCAGTTTCTGGACACGACTCAAGCCAGTCCCAAGGAAACGCAGCGATTCTAGTTGCGGGAAGAGAACGGTACTCGGATTGGACCGGAAGTCCACCTCCTGCCGGTGCAGCAACTACCGCTCATCAGTGGCATAGACATGAAAGTGACCGGACGACCAGAAGTCGTCGCGGCCCGGCTACAGTCGGGCTACACCTCCCGGCGCTTTCCCAAAGAGATTTCGTTGGTCGGGCCCGGTCATTAGGCTCAGGCCGTATTCGGAACGCGAATCCGCTGCCTTCGGAAGCCGTGTGCGAACTTCAAGTCACCGTCTTCGATGCCACCAGCGATGGTCAACCTGTTGGAGACGAAAAATCTCAAACTGCGGTCTGTCTTCTGTATACCGGAGCTTCCCCGCAGCCCCCCCGAACTGATGGTGCGCAACCGTGAGTTGATCATTCTCGCTGGTCAGAGCGGATCTCAGGTTGTCACTGTCCGCAATCCCATCGAGGAAGCCCCCAAATTGTCTCTCGCCTACCCGGCTACTCTCGCACCGAGTGATGATCCAGACGCATCCCGGATTGCGCCGATCGTTGCCGACATTAAAAGCGTTTTAGAAGCCGCTCTGAACCGTGCCCCTTCTCGTGACGAATCCAATCCGTTGGCCCACGAATTTTATTGGCCTCTTGATTTGCGAGTCCCCGACCGCGCTAAAGTGCTTCTCGCGGACTTAGAAGGTGGATTGGGCATCCCAATCGATGTAACCCTTCCAGGAGCCAAACCCATACGTTGGCTGCTGCGTCTTGAAGCTCAGACCAAGAACTTCCCCGGTTGGGTGGTCGTCGATTTTGGTACGACGAATTCCACAGTCACCCTGCATGACACTTGGGACTACAGCCCCTTTGAAGGTTTCCCCGACGAGCAAGAGGACTACCTACGACAAAGTCTTGCGGATTGGCTTCGTCTGTCGGCTCATGAGGCATTAGAGCGAATTGGTAGGCGGCACGAAGGCGATTAGAATCGTTGGCGATCCATGGTCGCGGGGATTCTTGGAGCTGCTTCCCCGGACAGTCTGGGAGATTGAATGCAGAGCGATCCGGGGACCGGCTTCATGTCCTGATCGCCGCGTTGGAATCGAATCTGAGGCTTCAACCCGAACCTTTTCGCAAAATTGTCAACGCCCGGATGAATCAATTTTATCGTAATGCTTTGCATATTCCACCGCTACGCCGGTTGCGGATGTTCCCCATCCGTTTAGATCCCGACACAAAGTCAGCCACGGTGGCTAGTGACATGGAGATCAAAGCTGTCCACACCCGCAAACGTGATCCTCAAGACCGTTGGCCGGAAATCGTCATGGGACGGCGAGCGCAAAAGGGACGGCTCGAGGCCATCGGTCGTGGGGAACAAGCGCCGATCGAGCAAATTCTGCAACGGTTTTATCCATCCCCCAAGCGGTACTTTGGCACCGATCATCCCGGCTTCAATCTCGATTTGGATGGCCGTGTTGAGGTAATCACGATCGACCAACTCATGCGTGCCTGTTGGGAAAAGTTGCTTTGGTTCGCCGATCAAGCACGCAAGGATGAACCCCGCTATAGCGAAGGCCCCATCCGGCGGGCTGTCATCACCTATCCTACTGTGGCTCCCCCCTCGGTACGGCAGACCATCCAAAAACTGATCAAGGATTTAGGGATTGCCGATGTGCGCACTGACTACGACGAAGCTATCGCCTCGGCCATCTTCTACATCATGCGGGAATACAACACCATGCCAGAACTTGGCATGGAATCGTTCAAAGCACGTTCTCGCATTCGCTCCGATTCAGGCTGGACGCAAAATGTGTTGGTCTTCGACATCGGAGGAGGGACGACTGACGTAGCGCTCATCCGCTTGACCCTCACTGAAGAAGCGGTTTTCCCTCCAGGTGCCGACTGTGGTGCTGGTGAGCGTTATTATAAGCTCACTCCCAAACTGCTCGGTTCGACCTGACACATGCAACTGGGCGGAGAACTGATGACGCTCCGCATCTTCCGGCTGTTGAAAGCGATGATCGCGGACAAACTCTTGACCCTGAATCAAGAAGGCAAGATCACCAGCGACCCCGTGCGAGCGGTTCTCGATACTGGTCTTCCCGAAGAGGCGGTTCGCAATGGGAAATATATCCCCGGATGGGTACAGGATGTGATTGAAACCGAGAGCCCCGATGGCAACAACCCCCGACTTCGTGCAGCACTGAATCTTGCCGAACGAGTGCTTCCTACGCGCTGGTCTGAAGACTCTCCTGGTCGGTGTGCTCGACTCCAAACTTTCTACGCGCTCTGGGATATTGCCGAGGATGCTAATAGCCTGTCCAAAAAGCCCCGGTCGGCCTATCAATTGAGTCATGAGCAGAAAGCAGTATCCCTCGGACTTGACCGACGCTCAGTGGCGGCGGCTCGTCCACTTGGTCCCGAAGCCGAAGCCGGGTGGGCGTCCGCCG
>CALEEC010000512.1 GCA_937949245.1 uncultured Gemmataceae bacterium
ACGGCCAGGCCGTAAAAAGTAATCGATGCCCCGATGCGAGGAATGACCGCGTCGATCGGCGGAATCGGTTCCTGCTGGTAGAACAATTCCGGCTTGCGTCGGCTGATGCGAATGTCGAATTGCAGCGTATCCATGACGCGGACCTCGTGTCCGCGACGTGTGCCGGCCTCGACCAGCGCACGGGTGCTGTACAGTTCCGGTTGCCGCGATAGAATCGCCAAACGCATCCATCACCTCGCGTTCGAGTTTCCCTCGCCCCCTCGGAGCGAGAGAGGGTCGATTTCCGATTGGATCAGTCGCGGACGTTTCAGGGCAGAGCGTTGCGTCACATCGACGACAAAGCGCCCTTGCAATGCCTGCCGGCCCAACAAGACCGGGCAGAGCATCGCCGAACGATTGGCCAACGTCATCGGCACCCAGTAGCAGATCGGCCCTAGTTGCAGCAGCACTTCGACCACCGGGCGTTCCTCGGTTCGGCCACTGCTGTTGCGAACGCGGGTCAGGCGGAGTATCGGCACCGTCACTTCGGCAAGCCGCTGCGGTTGCCGACGATACAACGCCAGCACGACCCGGGCTTGCCGTTGGCCTTGGGGGTCGGTTTCGATTTGGCAATGCTGCACTCCCAGAGTCGAGGTGCGAGCGCCTGTGTCGATCTTGGCACGAACCCGGAACAGATTCCATTGCGGCAGATCGATCCATTCGCGCCAACCTATGAGCCAGCGTTGGGGTTCGCTCATGGCGTTCCTCGCGTTCGACGTTGCCTCGCCTATTCGCTCCATCGACATCGAACGATCCTGGGACACCATCCCCCGTGCCGATCTACTCGCTTGCCGACCACCACAGATGCCTTGGGATTACCGATTATCGACCACAACAGCCGCGTTCGACCAAGCCACGCCAGCGTCTGCGCCATTCCCGCAGTTGCAGCAGCAGCAGTACCCCAGCCAACGGAAGCATCAACGGCAGCAGATAGGTCATGCGCTCACGGGTCTTGGCGCGATCGGCTTCGATTTCTGCTTCGGCGGCTTGGCGTTCCGCTTCGCGTCGCGCTTGCTTCTCGGCGGAAATCTGCTCCAAACGTTCGCGCACCATCTGATGATGACGATCGAGCAGCGGATGCCGTAACTCCATGGCAAAGCGGCAGTTGTCGAAAATCGCCTCGGCGCGGCGGAGGTCGCCTTGGGCGTTGTACAATTCGCCCAACTGCCAATAGAGCCGGCGATCAGACGGCAGCCACAGCAGCAATTGTTGTACCACGGCGAGGGCGTCAACCGGCAGTTTCGCTTTTTGCTCCGCAGCCAGGGTGCCCGGTTCAAACTGTCCCGACTCGCCGACGTAACGCACGCCGAATAGATCGTCTAGCCCGGCCTCCGTTTCCCTGAAACTGCCACGACGGGTTTCGCGTTGCCGCTGATGCAATAGCCGCAGCAGATACGTTCGCTCTACCTGCCGACGCCAGTCAGTCGCTTCGATTTTCCCTTCAATTTCCACTGCCGCTTCCAGTTGCCGGGCCGCTCGCTCGTACTCTTCCTGCATGGCGAACACCAGCGCCAGTTGCTTCATCCGCACGGCGGCCGCTCGATCCCCGGCGCGGCTCAAAGGCATCAACACATGGATGGCATGCTCGAATTGGCGGCTGTAGATCAACTCGAGGATCAACGCATCCAACTCGGCGGGGGGCAGTTGCCGCAGCCATTGCATCGGCGAACCCTGGCCATAACGCACCCACATTGGCAGACGTTTTTGCCGTTGTTCGTGGATGGCCTTGGCTTGGGCTCGTTGGCGTTCCAACGCCCGAAGTTCCTCCGGGGTTTTGCCTTGCGGATCGATCGTAGGCTCGACGACGGGTTGCACCAACGTCGGCAGCAATCGCAGATCGGCCAGACGCAGCAGGAACGAATCCGCCGGCAGTTCGCGGACGCTGCCATCGGCCTCGCGGCGAAACGGGCTGACATCGGGAAGTTCCGCCGCTCGACAGATCCCGCTGATGATCCCCGTCGCAACCAACACGCCGAGGGGCCATCTTCGCCAGCTCATTCGTTCATGCTCCATCGGCTTGCGGAAACGCTGTCACCTACCGATTGCACTCCGCGTAGGGATGGTTAGGTTCTCCCTCAAGTCCGCCTAGATCCGTTCTAGGAATGCCTTTAGTTTACCTGTCTCTATGCAAGCGAGCAAGTCCCGCGATCCGTTGGCGGGCGTCCGACCAGGCAAATGGCCAACGCCCCCCGGCGTCAACGCAACCCTACTGCGTCAACGAAACCTCTGGTGTCAACGAAACCCTCGGTGTCAACGAAACCCTATTGCGTCAACGAAACCTTGGGTGTCAACGAAACCTTTGGTGTCAACGAAACTTCATGGGCGCTGGTTCCGGCACACGATCAATAGCGTACTGCCTTGCGACTTGCCGTTGTGGCGAAACGCCCACGAAACCCAACTTACGGTTGTCCCCGTGGAAACGGACGGAGTACAATCAACAAAGCGTCATCGTCTCCTAGTCCTGTAGCGAGGGTCGGCTGTCATGTCGCAAGCCATCGTCGATCCGGCGGAACTACGCCGGTTTGCCCAGCACTTGAAACGCTTCAATAGCGATGTCCAGACGGCCATCTCGGCATTGCACAGTCACTTGCTGGCTCTGGGGGACACTTGGCGGGACCAAGAGCATGACCGTTTCCGCCAAGAATTTGAAGAGACGATGGCGGTGCTGGAACGCTTCCTGGAAGCCAGCAATGAGCACATCCCGTTCCTGCTGCGCAAAGCGGAACGGATCGAAGAATATCTGTCGCAACGCTGACCCAGCCCCGACCGCGGAGGAAGCAACGATGCAACCTGGAGCAGCCGTCGATTCCGTGGCCCTGTTGCAAGATTGGCACGACAAGCTGTGCATCTTCCGCGCCGACGCGGCCGATGCTTTGTCAGCCATTGCCTTGGAAATTCGCCGAGCGGAAGACTATCTCGATGACATGCTCCGGCATTGGCAACGGCTGATTCGCCGCTTTGAGGAAGAGGTTGCCCAAGCGAAGATCGAACTATTCAATCGCCGATTTCCCGATTTCTCGGGGCGTATCCCCGATTGCACGGTGCAAGAAGAAAACCTGGCTCAAGCCGAACGGCGACTCGAACACGCCCGTCGGCAGGTGGAGTTGGTGCGTCGATGGATGCAACGCTTGCCCAACGCCATTGCCGAAGTCTATCTCGGTCCCGGGAAACGCCTGAGCCACTTCATCGAAGGCGAACTCCAACGCGGCATCCATTTGCTGGAACGACGCATCGAAGCATTGCAAGCCTACCTGAAACTCGCTCCTCCTGCCAACAACAGCGGTGCTGCGCCGT
>CALEEC010000513.1 GCA_937949245.1 uncultured Gemmataceae bacterium
TAACGATGTCAACGCCAATCATGAAAAGATGTGCGGCCACGTCGATCAACCCATTGCCGCCTTGTTGAAGGATCTCAAACATCGCGGCTTATTGGACGATACGTTGGTCATCTGGACCGGCGAATTTGGCCGAACTCCTTACTCCCAAGGCGGAAAAGGCCGCGATCACAACCCGTTCGGCTACACCGCTTGGCTGGCTGGCGGAGGGGTGAAAGGCGGCCAAGCGATCGGGGCGACCGACGAATTCGGGTTACGCGCCGTCGAACGGAAAATCTCGGTGAATGATTTCCACGCGACAATTTTGCATCTGCTCGGCCTGGATCACGAAAAACTCACCTTCCGGCACAACGGCCGCGATGAACGCCTGACCGATGTCGCCGGCGAGGTGATCGAAGAAATTTTCTAGGGCTTCCCCTGCAAGCGAATGCTTGGGAAGCTTACTTGGCCTCAGCGATCCGAGGCGATGGCTGGCTAGACGACCGCGAAACCTCTATTTCTGGCGGACATTGTATTCGAGTTTCCATCGTTGGCTGCCATCGCGGCTGAGGCACCAGAGTTCGAGTTGGCCGACTTCGGTCACTTTGCTGTGCAGATGCACGGGAACCACCCCCCCTTCTCCCCCTTCCATGTGTAAAGTGACGACGATCGGGGCCAATTCTTCGAGTTCGTTTTCCCATTCCTCGACGATGGTTCCAGGAGTATCCTCACGCCGTAACGAGGAACCGAGGAAGCGAAACTCCACCTCTTGGCCGACGATTAGACCGAATTCCTGATTGGTTACATCGGCTTCTGAACCTTCCTCCATACCGAAGGGAGCCACACATAAGGCTTTGATCGGCGGAGGCATTCCCGGCACTGCGGGCATGGCACTTTCGACGCCGACGTAATACGAACGTGCCGTTCCTCCCCGAATGCGAATCCCTTTGCCCCGACGGACCAAGCCGTAGTACGCGGCTCCGCGAGCGACCGCCAAATCGAGATCCGCCCCGGCTAAGCCGCGCACTGGACCAGCGCCCCAGGAATTCATCACCTCCAGCAACCGATCGCGTAAGGCCGATGCTTTGAATACGCCACCGTTGAACAGCACGGCCGTGGGGGTATTCGGTTTGCCCTGTCGGCCTTCGCGTTTGGACAACGACTCCGCCTGACGAGTGAGGAAATGAGCCAAATGCCGAGTGATCGCGGGATCGGCCACATAAGGCAGCCCCAGTTCCTGCAAGGCGGTGGCACGCGGTTTGGCCGGTTCCGCGTTTTTCGGACATTCGGGGAAAAAGCCATCGAGGATGACCTTCTGCACTTCCTCACGCGACAGATCGGCGCGCAGGGTACTACCGACAACCGAACGGCCCCGCCCTAAGACGGTCACCGGGGCCGTCGATAGTTTTTCTTCGGTAAACAACAGTTCTTTCGCTTGCCGACAACTGTGGCTGAGCATCAGCAATTGGGCATGATCGAGCTTGCTTCCCTTGGCAGCGAATCCCTGAGCGACACTATGAGCCAAAGCGAGATCCATATTGTCGCCGCCCAGCAATAAGTGATCGCCCACAGCCAAACGGGTCAGGGCCAATTGGCCGTTGTCTTCGCCGACTTCGATCAAGGTGAAGTCGCTGGTTCCTCCGCCGATGTCGGCTACCAGCAACAGTTCGCCGACATGGATCAACTCGCGCCAATTGTCGGCATGCCGATCGATCCAGGCGTAAAAGGCGGCTTGGGGTTCTTCCAGCAAAGTGATTTGCTCGAAGCCGGCGGCCCGAGCGGCGTCAATGGTCAGATCGCGAGCCGCGGCATCGAACGAAGCGGGGACGGTCAAGATGATTTCTTGACGTTCCAAACGGAGATCCGGGAGGTCTTTGGCCAGGGTTTCATTCCAAGCCTCGGCCAAATGTTTCAGATAGCGGATGCTCGCCTCAAACGGCGACACGCGGCGGACCCCTTCGGGGGCTTTCCACGGGAGGATGGGTTCCTTGCGATTGATGCCGGAATGACACAACCACGACTTGGCGGACGATACCAACCGTGTCGGCACTTGCGCGCCATGATTGCGTGCGAATTCGCCGACGCAGTAATCGCGAGTCGCATCCCAGGGGAGTTTCAACGCGCCGGCCGGTTGCTCGGCCGGTCCCGGCAGATACAAAAACGACGGCAGCAATGGCCGATCCTCGACCACACCGGGCCGAACCACTTGCGGAATCGCCAAGATTTGACTGCGTGGGACATCCGCGCCGGTGTCGATGTATGCCACCGCGCAGTTGGTCGTGCCTAAGTCGATGCCGACGACGTATCGAGAACTCTGCATGGGACCATTTCCCCTTCGTAGAATCACCCGATCTGCCTCTTTATTGTAGGCCAGTTGGGCACTCCGCGTTATGGCAGACCGATTCCCTGGCTGCAAAAAATCCGCGGAGATCCGCGAAAAAACGCTCGGATGCCAATTGCGCGAGCTAGACTATAACCAAATCTAAGGTGAAGGCCAACCGCGCCCCTGACACTGCTTTCTCCCCGAGGATGCCCGGTTCGGGCGAAGTGATATGACCAACTTGAGCAGTTCCCCATCGGCACTCGCCCAAGAGCCTAGTGCATCGACTCCCTTGCGTCGGCTGTTGTTACCCGGAGCTGTGATTTTTTTGGCCAACGCGGGGCTGTTAGTGTTGCAACTGGTCGCCAGTCGCATCTTGTCGCCGTTCATCGGTTCCTCGTTGGAAACCTGGACGGCTATTATTGGGGCTTTTCTGACCGGTATCGCCTTGGGCAACTGGTTGGGAGGAAAAATTGCCGATCGCCGAGCGACGAGCGGCGTGCTGGCTCTGTTGTTAGCCCTGGGCGGATTGGCTACGCTCGTGATGGTCGGCTTACCTCAATGGCTGCACCGTCAACCGGAATTCTACCGCGATTTGCCCTGGTCGATCCGCATTCCTGTGCTGAGTTTCGCCCTATGTCTGTTGCCCGGAACGATTATTAGCCTCCTGACGCCAGTGACCATTCGCTTGGCACTGCCGGACATCCAACGAGTGGGGCGAACTGCTGGGGCCATCTACGCCTTGAGTACCTTGGGGTGCCTGATCGGCAATTATCTGACCGGCTTCGTGCTGCTGTTGACTCTTCCGATCGACACGATCGTTTTCGGCATCGCGGGACTGCTCTTCTTGTTGTCGGCATCGCAATTCGCTCTCGGTCGGCGTGCTGCGATTGCCGCGGCAACTGCGGCTTCTACGCCTTCCCCTACCAAGAGAACCTCGAAACCTGTCGATCCCAAGTCGGCCCCGTTGGGAATGACTGTGCGTAATCCGTTTGCCCCCCCGGCAGCGTCGGCCGCGGATCCGTTGACGGAGTTGATCGACGATAGCCCTTTGCGCGGCTGGGTCGGTCGGGCGTGCTTGATCGTCTTCTGGGCCAGCTTTTGCGGCATGACGTTGGAAATGGCCGGGATTCGCTTGTTGGCTCCGATTTTAGGGGTCTCGTTGTACTCGGTAACGGGGATTATCGGGGTGATGCTAGCGGCCACGGCGATCGGCAATCACTTGGGCGGAGTTTTGGCCGATCGCGGACCTCGTCCTGCTTTGCGCGGCCTGTTCTTCGTCGCGGCCTTGCTGATAGGGGCTGGCCTCGCACCGCAAGCCTTCCGCTATTTGCATGCCCAAATCGGCTTGGAACCGATCCGGCAAGTTCTGGTTTCCCTCGACGATCAATTCGGTACCGGGACGGCCAAGGGACTGGTGCGAACCTTGGGAGCGGCGCTGGGCGTCTTGGCGGTCTGGTTGGGAGCCAAACTCACCTGCTGTGCCAAAGGCACCTACACGCTGGCGCTTTTGGTTTCGCTCGCCCTCGGTTTGCCCTTGGGGCAATTGTTTGCCCAAACCTTCCCCAACAACGCCCCCTTTGGACCGCTCAATCGCTGGGGAAATGCTCTGGCGGAAGCAACCGATCTGCCGCTTGCCTCCCTGCCGGCTCAGGTGTTGGTGACCGCCGTCATTTCCGGCTTGGCCGTCGCGTTGGTGATTGCCGTAGGGGCTTCTCCGCAACCGGTGCGTCGGTCGGGGATGGTGTCGTTGGGAGTCTGCCTGCTACTGGCATCGGCGATGACCTTATCGGCGATGATCGGTTCGGTGATTTTGCCCAAAATCGAACTGATCTGGTCGAGCAGTTATGTCGAACGCATTCTGACCTACACGTTCGTTTTGTTCTTCCCGCCGATGCTCTTTCTGGGCACCGTTTCGCCCCAAGTGATCCGCTTGACCGTCCCCGACGAAACCCATGCCGGACGTATCGCCGGTACGGTGTATGCCTGGTCGACCGTGGGAGCGATCGTCGGCACGTTTGCCACGGGATTCGTGCTGATTTCGCAATTCGGCGTGGCTCGAACCATCCTCGGAGCGAGTTTGATTCTGGGAATCATGGCCTTAGTAGTCGGCCGATTTTGGAAGCAACCGTTGTTCCTATACGGCCTGAGCGTGACTTTGGGCGGGATCGTCACGGGGTTGATCTTCATCAATTACGGCGGCACCTCTGATTCGGATGTGCATATTCGAGAGAGCAATTACTACCGCATTCGCATTATCGAAGACACCTACAAAGGGCGGGCAGTCAAGTCGATGGTACTCGATCAGTTGATCCATAGTACCGTGGATCCCGAAGATCCGACCTTCTTGTACTATCCGCATGAAGAAATTCAGGTCGAAATGACCCGGGTGATGCTGGAACGACGCGGCTCCAAGCCGGTGCGGGTGCTGGTCATTGGCGGGGGAGGCTACACCTTCCCACGTTATGCGGTGACGCAGTTGCCCCATGTGTTGGTCGATGTAGTCGAAATCGATCCCGCAGTGACAGCCGTCGCCTTTGAGCATTTGGGGCTACGCGAATCGCCGAATCTGCACATCGAACACATGGACGGCCGACATTTCATCAGTGAAAAGGCGCTCACCTTGGGACGACGTTATGACCTGATCATCCAAGACGCCGTCAACGACTTGGGAGTTCCAGCACATTTGATGACCAAGGAATACAACGACGCGATCCGCCAACTCTTAGCCGATGATGGGGTTTATCTGCTGTCGGTGATCGACCTCTTGGGCGAGGGCCGACTATGGCGAGCCGGCATTCACACCTTGCGCAGTACGTTTTCCCGAGTGGAGTTGCTGGCCCCGCCCGATCATTGGGATCCGAGCCACAAAGGGGTGTATGTGATCTATGCGTCGCAGCAACCATTCGCGATGAGCGAAGTCGTGTCAGCCTATCAAAAGCAGGTCGTCAGCGGCTCGGTGCGCACCCGACGGCAGTGGGCGGCTGTAGTTATTTCGGGCTTGGCCGTCGCTGGGATGCATTGGACCGGCGACACTCCGAAAACACAACTTTTGCCGGCCGAGCAACGCGATCGATTCCTGGAAGCGCAGCCGCCTATCGTGTTGACGGATCAATTTGCTCCAGTGGATGCGTTGCTCTTGGGCGTGTTTCGGCGACAAAACGAAAAACGCATGCGGGACGAAGGCTTCTAGGCGATGTGACGCTTGCCGAATGCGAGAATTGATCGGCACCCATCCCCGCTGAGCGGCGGGCGTCCGCCGCCGTCCCGTATTTTTTCACGGCAGGCTAACGCCCGCCGCTTTAGAAAGATGCATTTCCCCTGCTGCAGAGCGGCAGGCGTCGGCCTGCTATGGTAGCTAGCCTGGCATGATACCTAACGCTTCGGTGAATCCGTCGCCGAGAATCGCACGACCAGCGCTTTACGGTTGCTTGTTGTCTTCGGGGCGAATGATCCACAAGTGCAAGTAGTATTCGTCCCCATCTTTGTCGGTGACTTTGATCGTCTTATCGGGCTTCCAATCGTCTCCCATGGTGAAGCGGTGCGACACGACCCGCGAGCCGGGCTTCAGAGACTTCTTCAAGATCGGCTTCAACCGTTCGTTGAGAGCTTGTCCCATGTAGAGCAACACCACGTTCGCTTCGGAAATATCTTTAAGGTTCAGAACATCTTCTTTGCGAAATTCCACTTTGTCCGACACATTGTACTGCTTCGCCGTCGCGATCGAGTCTTGGATGCGCTCTGGGTCGATGTCCACCCCCACACCGCGCTTCGCGCCACGCAGTGCCACGGCGCGGCAGACCAAGCGTCCGTCGCCACAACCGAGGTCGAAGACCACATCATCTTTGCCGACATTAGCCAATTTGAGCATTTCATCCACAATCTCATTGGGAGTCGGCACATAGCGGACCTTGATTTTGTCGTCGGGGGGATTGTTGGCCACGGTCATGTCGACCGTCACG
>CALEEC010000514.1 GCA_937949245.1 uncultured Gemmataceae bacterium
GCTTCGTTCTCCCAGGTGATCTGCACATCGCCGATGTTCTTGCGGGAAAAGGTGATCGTGGCACCTCGGGCACCAGAGTCGAGTACCGGAGTACGACGATACAGATCGGCCACGAAGGCGCGAGCGTCCGCCTCGCTGCCGCCCGAACGCAACACGGCTCCCCAAGCTGCGAGAAAGGCGAGTTTGGCTCCGCCGCTGGTTTTGGGGTTCGGCCAGACGATTTTCACCTGGGGATTGCGTAGGTCGTTCCAATCGCGAATCCCGTGCGGATTGCCTTTGCGAACGACCAGCACGATCGTCGAAAAGTACGGTGGATACGGATGTTGCGGCGTCGGTAGTTGACGATCCCAATCGGCGGCCATCAACCCTTTGCGAGCGACCACGTCGAAGTCCGGCCACATGGCTAAGGTCAGCACGTCCGCTTGCAGACCATCGACGACTGCACGCGCTTGGCTGCCTGAACCTCCATGCGATTGGCGAATCCGCAGGCGAATGCCGGTTTCGCGTTCGTACTGCTCCACGAAGGCGCGATTGAGCTTACGATACAATTCCCGCGTCGGATCATAGGAGACGTTGAGCAACTCGTGCGACGGGTCCGTCGAATCGCAGCCCATCAGCCCACCGATCCCCAAAATGGCTACCGCCACGGTTGCCCAGCGCATCCACATGCCTCCGCTGCCCCGGTGAGTCCTCCCCTTGTGGGAACCGTCCTTTATGTTGACCCAACCGATTGCTTTGGTCAATATCAATGGCTCAGCGTTTGGCGCCGAAGATCAGCGACAGCAACTCAGCACGCGTAGCGGGGTTTTCTTGAAAGGTGCCTCGCATGGCACTGGTGATCGTGGTGGTTCCCGGTTTGCGCACGCCGCGGATGGTCATGCAAGTATGTTCGGCCTCGATGATAACTGCCGCGCCGCTGGCATCGAGTTGTTCTATCAGTAGATCCGCCAATTCGACGGTCATTTTTTCCTGAATCTGTGGCCGATGGGCCACGGTTTCTACAATCCGTGCCAATTTGCTCAGCCCCGCGACTTTGCCGACCGGCAGATACGCAATGTGTGCCTTGCCCAAAAAGGGGAGCAGGTGATGCTCACACATGCTGGCAAATTCGATGTCTTTGACCAGAACCAATTCATCGTGCTCGACACGGAAGGTTTTTTCCAGATGCACCGCTGGGTCCGCATGCAGACCGGAGAACATCTCGGCATACATGCGGGCAACACGGTCAGGAGTTTCGAGCAACCCTTCACGGTCGGGATCTTCACCGACAGCGAGCAGAATTTCACGAACCGCTCGGCGAATGCGTTCGAGGTCTACGCCTGCTGGCGAACGCACAGCGCCCCTTTCGGAACAGCGCGTGGGATGCCCATTACCATTACAGGATTTCGTGATGGGAGCAGACAAGGTGGCACTTCCTTCGTTGGAGAGAACGTCAGCGTAGTTCAACGGTATCTCGCTCCCAGCAGTACCTAGGATCGAAACGCCAACCCATTTATAGACTGCCACTTTTACCGCGACAAGCCAATCGAATTTCTGAGGAAATTGCTCCGTCAATCGCTATCTTGGTGCATTTGTCCCTTCAAAATGCGTTGGGTCGACTCCCAGTTGGCCTGAAGGTACGCCTGATATTCCATTGGCGACAGCACTCCTTCCGCGACCGCGCGTAACTCAAACAACCAGCCGGCACCATAGCCATCGGTATTGATCAGCGAAGGATCTTGCAGCACGGCCTCATTCCAAGCCGATAGCACTCCCGACAACGGCGCATATAGGTCCGACACCGCTTTCGAGGTTTCGATATTGCCGATCCGTTGTTTTTGCGTGATCGAATCGCCGAGGTTGACCGACCAATCGAGGAAATACACATCCTGCATCAGTCGAATCGCGTAGGAACTGAAACCAAAGCGCAAAATGCCCGGCCCAGTCGCCTGACACCACATGTGGTTTTTGCAGTAATGGCGATCCAACGGCAAGACAGCGGGAAATTTTCCCATGTCGAAAATGAGCGGTTCAGACATGCGAATTTCGGTGGGTAGCTAAGGAATACGGTCGCGCCTTTGGAAAACGATAACTCCTTCACCGTGTTTCTCGGCGCGAACCGATGGACCTAAACGATCGCTCTATCCAAATTCCCGTGTAATGGAACACGCCAGCGATGCTGCGGGGGATGCAAGCGTATTGGTACACACGAGCGATGCTCGACGAATGCGACGTTCTTCCTGCGGGATCGCTTCGTCAGACTCCCATCGTATTGTAACCGCAATCGACAAACAAGACATGCCCTGTGACTGCCGAGGAAAGCGGACTACAGAGCAAGACCGTCGCATTAGCGACTTCATCGGCCGTGATAGGACGCGGTAACGGTGACCGCTCGGAAGCGTATTGGATAAATCGATCCAGTTCATCGGCACCGGTGATCCCCTGAGCGGCCCGCGATGCATAGGGTCCCGCTGAGATCAGGTTGACGCGGATGTTTTTGCCACCGACATTGTGGGCCAACTGTTTGGCGTCTATCTGCAACGCCGCTTTCGCGGCCGACATGCCTCCGCCGTAAAACGGCACGACCCGATCTCCCGCCAAATACGTCAGTCCCACGACCGACGCCCCCCCCGGACGATTGGCCATGTACGGTTCAGCGGCACGCACCATAGCTGTCAGCGAATAAGCACTGATACTGAGAGCTTCCAGATATGCCGATCGACTGGTTTCCAACTGTTTCTTCTTGATGTCCCGACTGAAGGCAACACTGTGAATGAGGATGTCGATCGCGCCGAACTCTTTGCCCACTGCATCGATAGTGCCTTGGATGGAGTATTCGGAAAATTTGGCATAGCGGCGATCCTTACGGGTTTCCTCATCGACATCATCCATCGTGTCGAAGCGAACGTCGCAAGGATAGATTTTTTCCGCCTTCAGACTGCCCGGCACTCCGTGAGGCAGCAGGCGCGAAGGAGCATCAACATCCCGCGTGAGAAAACTTTCGACAATGTTCACCACCCGCGGATGCACTGCTAAAACGATCTTCGCACCCGCTGCTTGCAGAGCTTTGGCGATGTACCACGCAAAGCTCATATTGTCGCCGACCCCGCTGACGAGGGCTACCTTGCCGGTGAAATCGATCGGAATCATCGCTCATCCTTCCCGAACAGAGAGGGGTTCTTTCTGAGAATTGCTTTAGCGGACCTTCCTGTCGCCGACAAGAGCAGACGTGAGGGAATCGCGGCCCAGCCTCGGCACGCGAGTTGTCGGTCAGGATCTCATGGGATCGCGGAGGTGTCGCAATGGCGAGGTAGCCCCCAGCCATCCATGCTGGGGCAGAAAGTGGAGGCATCGCCCAGCGGTCAGGAGAGGTAACGCCACGGGAGAGATTGGCGCATCACTCGATCACCTGTGCTGTGTTGGGGCGAATCCTCTTCGGTATTCGCGTGCATCAATCGGCGGGGGCGGCTACCTCGACTTCCAAAGGCATCCGATGATTCGGCTTGGCCGGCACTACCGCGGAACTTGATGGTTCCACTGTCGGCACTTCACACAACGGCACGCTTTGCCCGGGTTCGGCCAGAATCTCAGCCAACGTGGTGGAACGAAAGGCATTCTCCACCATGGCATACGCATTATCGACCCGGCGGTGCAACGGGCAGAGTTTCATCCCGTGCGTCATCAAATCGAGCGGACAGGTCGTGATCCGCTTAATCGGATCGACCGCGTTCACCACTTCGAGAATATTCACATCCTCAGGTGGTCGAACCAAAGTGACACCACCTCCGACCCCCCGTTGCGACTTCACCAGTCCCGCCTTCACCAATGAGCTAATCACCTTTGCCAAATAAGCTTGCGGTACTTTAGTCGCTTGAGCGATGTTTTCCGTGGTCACGGGATCTGGACGACGTTGAGCCAAGTAAACTGCGGCTCGTAAGGCATACTCGACAGTTTGAGAGAACATGACATTCCTCCCGAGGAGGGGATCATTTCTTAAATTTTATCTTGAAATCCAAAAAGAGCAAGTTAGGATTGCCATGAACCGGACAACTGTATCCAAAAAATGGTTTCGTCCGGGGCGAACCTCTCCCACATTACCTTGGAGTATCTCCATGAAGAAGATCGACGAAGCACGTTTGGAAAGCGATCTGGCGGCACGCTTTGCTTACCTGACGGAGTTCATGAATTTCACCGCCGACGATATCGCGGCTATTCACGGTGCAGCTGCGCACCTGGCACCGCTGGTGCCGACCTTGGTCGATGCGGTGTACGACAAACTCCATCAGTATTCTTCCACCTGGCGGCACTTCGTCCCGCGTCAGGAAGGTTACACTGGTCCCCTCCCGAACTCGCCGGAAGAATTGTCGATGGATCATCCGCAAATTCAGTTCCGCAAGCAGCATTTGTCTCGCTACTTGGTTCAGTTGGTGACCGCTCCTTACGATGCGAAAACGGTTGCCTACTTAGACATGGTAGGCAAGATCCACACGACCAAAGCCGGAAATTCTGAAATTTTTGTCCCGTTGGTACAGATGAATGCCTTGATGGGTTTCGTCTCGGATGCGATTCTTTCGACCATCTTGAATTTAGGGCTGCCTCGTGAGACGGAAGTGAAGACTCTGCGAGCATTTAACAAATTGCTCTGGCTACAAAACGATCTGATCTCCCGACATTACCAAGCGGCGACCCCAGTCTAAAAATAAAAAGCCAACCAGCCCGAACCCTCGGTTAATTCGTCTAGACTAAATCAGGTCGTTAGCCTATACTAGAAATGTTCCCTTTCTTCGCCTACCGACATCTCTTAATCTCGGAAACGGCATGCCAGAGAGAGGGAACACTGCGAGGGTATCGGTGATGCATCGTTGGCATGGCTGGATCTTAGGTTGGGCAATCCTTGTCGGTGGCATCGGTTGCAAAGAGCCTGTATCCGATCGACCGCGTGTGGTCGCGACCACAGGAATGATTGCCGATCTAGCCCGACAGATCGGCGGTGAACACATTCAGGTCGATGGCTTAATGGGACCGGGGGTCGATCCGCACCGGTACTGCGCGACTGCGGGAGACATCAGCCGACTCAGTTCCGCCCAGTTGATCCTTTACAACGGTTTGCATCTCGAAGGCAAAATGATCGACGTCTTCGCCGACCTTAGTCAGTCGGTGAAGACCTTGGCTGTGATTGAAGCCCTCGATCGCGAGAAAGACCTCCTCCCTGCGGCTGAAGGGTTTGAGGGCATATACGATCCTCATGTTTGGTTTGATGTGGCTTTGTGGGCCAAGACCATCGACAGCGTTCGCAATGCCCTCATCGAAATCGCTCCCGCGCATGCCGAGACCTTCCGCCAGAATGCGGAACGCTACCGTCAGCAACTCCTCGCCTTGCACGACGAGGTACGCCAGAAAGCGCTGAAAATTCCCAAAGAGCGGCGAGTGCTGATCACTTCGCACGATGCTTTCCACTATTTTGGCCGGGCTTACGATTTTGAAGTTCATGGCTTGCAAGGTGTGAGT
The DNA here is from genome assembly GCA_937949245.1 of uncultured Gemmataceae bacterium. GTDB lineage: Bacteria > Planctomycetota > Planctomycetia > Gemmatales > Gemmataceae > CALEEC01. Next base: position 5,488 of record CALEEC010000514.1, read on the forward strand.
ACCGCTTCCGACACGGGAACCAAGGATGTCCAACAACTTGCTCAATTGATTGGTCGGCGTAAGATTCCTGCGATTTTCGCCGAAACCTCGGTGCCGGATCGCGGCGTGCGAGCGGTGCAGGACGCCGTTCGCAAAGATGCGAAATTCGAGGTACGACTCTCCCCGGATCGACTCTACTCCGACGCACTAGGCGAACCTGGCACGGGCGGGGAAACCTACATCGGCATGGTGCGGCATAACATCGATGCCATCGTCCGTGCCTTGGGCGAGTCGTCCCCTTAGGGAGCAACTATGTGGGCCATTGAAGTTGACGACCTTACTGTGGCGTACCGCGATCACCCGGTGTTGTGGGACATCGACCTACGCATTCCCCCTGGGGTTCTGCTGGCCGTCGTCGGTCCGAACGGTGCGGGGAAAACTACCCTTATCAAGGCGATTCTCGGCTTGGTTCCCCCCGTGGCCGGCCAAGTGCGTATCCTGGGCCGACCTTATGCAGAACAACGCAAACGGGTCGGCTACGTCCCCCAACGGGGCAGCGTCGATTGGGACTTTCCCACCAATGTGCTTGACGTCGTGCTGATGGGCACCTATGGCCGACTCGGGTGGTTCCGTCGCCCTGGTCGAGTGGAACGCGAACAGGCTCGCCAAGCCTTAGATCTCGTGGGGATGCTGAAATATGCCGATCGGCAGATTAGTCAACTCTCGGGTGGCCAACAACAACGGGTGTTCCTTGCTCGTGCTTTGGTGCAAGAGGCCGAAGTCTACCTGATGGATGAACCGTTCCAGGGAGTCGATGCCGCTACCGAGCGAGCCATCGTGCAGATTTTGCAGAACCTTCGCGACAAGGGCCGAACCGTGGTGGTGGTGCATCACGATTTGCAAACCGTCCGCGATTACTTCGATTGGCTGACCCTGTTGAACGTGCGTTTGATTGCCCACGGCCCCGTTGCGGAAGTGTTCACCGAAGCCAATTTGCGGCAAGCGTATGGCTCGCGTGCTTTGCTTCCTGTTGGTGTCGGTTCATGATTCGCGGAGCAAAGCGTGATCGGCAAGGAAGTCTCGGGGGGAATCCTTGGTTGAGTGACGCACCGATCTTCACGCCTACGCGAGGCGTGCGTACAATTTGTGCATGCTGCGTGAACTATCCGTCCGAAATCTTGCTCTCATCGAAGATGTTCGCGTCGAACTGTCGGAGGGCTTTTGCGCTTGGACTGGCGAAACCGGCGCGGGAAAGTCATTGCTTTTGGGAGCGTTAGGACTGCTGTTGGGGGAACGCAGTTCGATCGACCTCATCCGGGCCGGGGCCGACGAATTGTATGTCGCCGGACGCTTTGAACTGGTTCGGCCGGAATTGCGGGCCGCCATCGAAGCCATTTTACCGCAACCCCTGGAAGAGCCGGAGCTTATCTTATCGCGACGGTTGCATCGGTCAGGACGTTCGCAAGTCCATGTGAACGACGCGCCGGTGTCCATCGGCTTCATTCGTCAATTGGGCGAACTATTGGTCGATGTCCACGGCCAACGCGAAAGTTATTCGTTGCTGCAACCGGCCTATCAACTCGAATTGCTCGATGCGTTCGGCAAACTGACCGACCTGCGTCGGCAGTATCAGGCACTTGCAGAGCGGGTGCGTGCCTTGCGTCGGCTGCACCGCGAATTAGCCGAGCAACAACAACAACGCCAACGCGAACTCAGTTTGATTCGATTTGAACGTGAAGAACTCGATGCCGCCAAATTGCACCCCGATGAACTGGTCGAACTGACGCGAGAACGCGACCGTTTGATCCATGCCCAATCGCTGCGTCAATTCACCGCCCTGGCCGCCGATCGACTTTATGACGCCGATGGTTCGATCGTCGAACAATTAGGGCGTTTGCTCAAAGAAGCGGAAACCTGGTCGTCGCTCGATAGCAAAATTGCCGAGGTGACGCAACGTCTGGAAACCATCGTACCGGAAATCGAAGATTTAGCCGACACCTGCCGGGACCTGTCCGAACGCTTCGACACCGACCCGGAACGCCTCGAAGAAATCGAAAAACGCCTGCAACTGCTGCGCAAACTCGAAGCCAAATACCGCAAACCGCTGGCCGAGTTGATCGCTTACCGCGACACCCTCGATCAGCAAGAAGCCCGACTGCAACAGCAAGAAGAAAGTCTCAGCAGTTTAGAAAGCCAAATCGCCGAGGTGTTCGCCGAGTTGCGTTCCGTTGCCAACAAACT
>CALEEC010000515.1 GCA_937949245.1 uncultured Gemmataceae bacterium
CCAAGCGATCGCCCCCCAAAAACGGCGGAGCCAAACGCACTTCGGTACGTCGCTGCCACGCCAAGGAGATGGTCTTGCTGAAGAACTCTTCCTTGGTCTGATCGCGGAAAGCCAACTGATGCAGCCACCCCAAAGCCGCCCCTCCCACGGGATTATGGGCCACATAAATGAACGAGTCTCCCACTCCCAACAAGCGCGTCAGCCGACGCGGATCGGGCTTGGGTTGCGCTACGAAGGTGGCCAGCACCTGCGTCGTGCCGACCGAATGCAGCAGATCGCCCGATTGCATCCCCGCGGCGAGCATGGCACTGGAAGTGTCCGCCGTCCCCAGTTTGACTGGCAGACCGCTGGGCAAACCCCAGTCGGCCGCGATCTCGGCACGCAATCCGCCCAAGGTCGTCGTCCCGCAGACGACCCGGGGCAACCACTGCGGTTCGACCTCGAAATAGGCGCACCAACGCGGCGACCATTGCTGCTGCGTCATCGTATCGAACAAGCCGGTGAAGCAGGCGTTGCCGCGATCGAAAGCCCGTTCGCCGGTCAGTTTCAAGGCCAGCCAACCGTTGGCGTGCAGATAGTGCCGAACCTGCTGCCGCAACTGGGGCGACTCGCGCACCTGCTGGGCGTAGCACAACGCCGACACTCCGCCGGGCAACGGTCGATTGCCGATCGTCTGCAAAAACTCTTCGCCCTGCTCGGTCCACAATTGCCGGGCAATGGCCCGCGACCGTCGATCCAGGTGAATCCAGATGGGAGACAACACGCGATCGGCTTGGTCCAACAGCACCAACGCCGGCATCAGGCACGATAGGCCGACCCCTTCGATCGGCCACCGCGACTTGGGGGCCAAAGCGATCGCTCGTCGTGCGGCTTGATCGACGGCATTCCACAAATGCTCGGCCGACACCTCGGCACCATCAGGTTGAGGGTAGTCGATGGTGTACGGCACCTGGGCCAACCCTTCGACCGGCGTGGCCAGGGCCGTTGGCTCAGCGGTATTCAGCACCGCGGCTTTGATCGAGGACGTGCCCACATCGAGCGCCAAAATGTTCATGCGTCTTTACTCGCCAATGCGTTGCCATTGCCGACCTTCGCGGGCCAACAGGTCGTCGGCACTCTTGGGACCTTGCGAACCAATCGGGTAAATTTCCGGCAACGGGCGATCGGCACGCTCACTGGCCGCGATCAGAGGGTCCATGATCTCCCAAGCTCGTTCGATTTCGTCGCTGCGCATGAAGAGGGCCGCATCCCCTCGAATCGCGTCGAGTAGCAGCACCTGATACGCTTCCGGCAGCGGTTGATCGCCGTAGGCTTCGCGGTAGTCGAACGACAAATCCCGCGGTTCGAGCCGAACTCGCTCCAATCCCGGTGCCTTGGTTTGGAAGTTCAAATGAATCCCCTCGTTGGGCTGCAACACGAGCTTGATATGATTGCATCGCAACGTCTCCCCCTTGGGCAGGGGAAACATCAAATGCGGGGGACATCGGAATTGCACCATCACTTCGCTGTAGCGTGTGCTCAGATTTTTGCCGGAACGCAGATAAAACGGCACATTGCGCCAACGCCAGTTGTTGATCTGCAAGCGGATCGCGGCATAGGTCGGCGTCCGCGATTGGGGAGCCACTCCCGGTTCGTCATGGTAGCCGGCGTATTGCCCCACGACGAGGCTTTCTCCTGCCGATTCCACGCTGGGAATCTCCACCGCATCCAACACCTTCATTTTTTCGTTGCGTAACTGATCGGCATTGAACCGCGCCGGCGCTTCCATAGCCACCATCGTCAGCACTTGCAAAAGGTGACTCTGGAACATGTCGCGTAATACGCCGACTTTGTCGTAGAACGCTCCGCGTTTGCCCACCGGCACCTTCTCGGCTACGGTAATCTGCACATGGTCGATGTACTGATAGTTCCACAACGGCTCGAAGAGCGTATTGGCGAAACGGAAGATCAAGATGTTCTGCACCGTCTCTTTGCCTAGATAGTGATCGATGCGGTAGATCTGCTCTTCGCGGAACGCTTGATGCAATTGTCGATTGACCTCGCGGGCAGTGGCACGATCTTGGCCGAACGGCTTTTCGACGATCAATCGCCGAAAACCGCCGATCTCGCGATTCATGCCGCTGTCGGCCAAATTGGCCGCGATCGCCGGGTACAACTCCGGCGCGACCGACAGGTAATACAAACGTCGGCCGCCTTGCTCGCCTTCTTCCCGGCGGAACCACTCTGCTAGCGGTTGCAATCCCTGAGGAGCAGCGGCATCCGCAGCGACATAGTGCAACCGTGGCGCAAATTGGTTCCACGCTTCGGCGTGCCATGGTTCGTTGGACGATCGGGCCAATTCTTCCGCTTTGCTGGCCAATTGCTGACGGAAGGTGTCCGAACGGAACGGCGAGCGCGAAACGCCGACGATTTTCGTCTCCGCAGGCAAATGCCCTTTGCGATGCAACTCGAACAAAGCGGGGATCAATTTTCGGCTCGTAAGATCGCCCGATGCTCCGAATATGACCACGGTCAGCGGTTCAGCCATGCCAGCGATTGCCTCGATGATGCTCCGGTCCGGTGGTTCCGTCCTTTGGGTTTTTCGACCTTCACCTCAGTGCGGGCAATGTATGGGCAGCAAAGCAATTTTCCAGAGTGCTTGTGGAGTTGCCCCTGGCACGAGATTCGCGTCGCTGGATTGGCAATCGTCGCCACCTCTTTTCCCGACGCATTGGCACGTTAACACAGCGGACTAACGCCCGCCACTCGGAGGAGAACGCGAATCACCCCGCCGCGCGGAGGGCGTCCGCCCGGCATTTCTGTGCATCCTCTGTGGACTTCGCGTTTATCTGCGACACGGCGTCACCAAGGCAAGCGTAAAAAATCCGTCTTATCTGAACAATTCGTACTACTGTGCTTGCTATCGGCATCCCGAAACGGTAAAAGTGTTAATACTTCCTTGGAAAGCAACATTAGAGTTCCTTCACGTTAGAAAACCAATTTCTACAGCTGGAGTGCGCTTATGCATAAAAGCGACTTTTGCTCTGTTGTGATGTTACTGATTAGTCTGATGTCATGTTCCACCGCTGCAGGGGAGCCTCCCTCAGCAACAACAACAAAGATTATAAGGAAGCAATACGACGACAATATTGCAAAGCTGCAAGATGAATTGAATGCTAAATTTGAGGCTGCTGTCGATATGATGATGAAAAAAGGCGACCTTGAAGCAGTTCTTCAACTAAAAAAGGAGGCTGTGAAGTTTAACGAGGATAAAACAGCACTGCCAACTCACCCGAGTATGATATTGCATCGGTTTAATTACGAAACCAAGTGGCTTGAAGCTAAATATAAGTACGAGAAAGATTTGAAAAATTTGGTCGCTGAATTAACGAAAGCCCAAAAAATTAGCGAGGCGATTGAAGTTAAGGAATTATTATCTAATGCATCAGATCTTTCATTAATACCCAAAGATGTCTCCACTCAGCTTCCCGGTGAATGGCGAGTGAAATTTGTATACCCTAATAATGCAACTCACGAAGCTAACTGGCTTTTCGATTCAGAAGGAAAAGTTCGCACAAGTTTCGGAGTTAGTGGCAAGTGGTCCTACGATTGCAAGCGACACCGAGTATGGATTACCTGGGAAAATTCGGATAAATCCTGGGAAGCATTGCCGATTCCGCTTAACACTTCGGGCATGAAAGGAGAAACGTGGAATCAACGCACAAAGTTCACCCTGTTTAAAATCAAAAAATAACAACTAGACCAACCCATGTATTTTTCTTTAGCGAACGCCGGGATGTGACCTGCCTATCCTTCCAACTGCTTGCAGACCTCTCAGCACTGCTGAGCGTCTCGGTTCGCAGGTCGTTTGCGTTGACTGATAGGCATTTCTGCCCGGTTATCAACCCCTCCCAACGTTTTAAGGTACGGGGATTATGTTCCTGTCTTAATCGTTCTGCTGCTAACAATTACAACCAATCGACCTGACGTGCCGCGAGTTTCGCAATACGCTGGAGAAGCGTGCCCTAGGACCACGTTGTCTGCCGCAAGGGGCACCGACCAGTCCGGGACTGACCAACGCTTTGGCCATGCGGATGGATCATCGGCTCAGCATGCTGGCGCAACGCTACGGTTGGCGCTACACGCGCTATGCGGACGATCTGGCCTTCAGCCTACCGGCCAGTCACTCGGGCCAACCGCACCTGGGCACCATGATCGGCTTAGTAACGCGCATCGTGGCCAAGGAAGGCTTTGCCATTCACCCCGAAAAAACCCGGGTAGCATGCCGCGGCAGTTGTCAGCGGGTGACGGGACTAGTAGTCAACGGCACCGAAGCCCCGCGTGTGCCAGCCAACTACGCCGACAACTGCGCGCCGCCCTGCATAACCGACAACATGGCAAAGCCTCCGAAGGGCGAGAAACCAAAGCCCAACTGATCGGCTATGCCGCTTATGTGTATATGACCGACCCTCAACTCGGGGCGAAACTGCTCGAAGGTTTCCGCAGTTTGCCGGACTGATTTCTTCTTTCTGGCCAGCCGGTTGCGAATCGGTCTAGGCGCGCGGACGAACTTCCCATTACAGTGCAGATCCCCGCTTAGCTCCTGAGCGGCACTCGACCGCGTCGGGATGCCTTTTTTGGAGGCGTGGATCGATGATTTTGACCGATTTGGTGGTAGTCTTCGCCGTTGCGGGCGGCGTTGTATTTGCTTTTCAACATTTGAAACTCCCTAGCGTCGTCGGCTTGCTCGTTTCCGGCGTCGTCGTCGGGCCGAATGCGTTGGGCTGGATCAGCGAAACCGAGAACGTACACCTCTTGGCCGAAATCGGTGTCGTGGTTTTGCTGTTTTCCGTTGGGTTGGAATTTTCACTCACCCGCATGTTTGCGATGAGCAAGATGATGCTGCAAATTGGCATCCCGCAAGTGGTGCTGAGCGTCGGCTTCACTGCGCTACTCACCTGGCATGTCTTGGGAGATCTCCGCTTCGCGATTTTTGTCGGCATGTTGGTCGCCATGTCAAGCACGGCGGTAGTGATCAAATTGTTGGCCGACCGCAGTGAACTCAATTCCTTGCATGGCCGTGTGGTCTTGGCTGTGCTGCTGCTGCAAGATTTGCTCGTCGTCCTGTGCGTGTTAGCTGTGCCGTTGTTGTCGCCCCAGGGAGGAGCGGCCGACGAATTATTTAGCTCGTTAGGGGCCGGTTTGGGGGTCGTCTCAGCGATTTTGATCGGCGGCAAATACTTATTGCCGCGGTTGCTCTATCAAGTCGTGCGGACACGGAATCGCGAATTGTTTTTGATCATGATTTTCGTGGTATGCATCGGCACGGCTGTACTCACCGGGGCTGTGGGATTGTCTCTGGCGCTGGGAGCATTCTTAGCAGGATTGACGTTGTCCGAGTCGGAGTATGGGCACCAGACCTTAGCCGAAGTGTTGCCCTTCCGCGACACCCTCAGTAGTTTGTTTTTCATCTCGGTAGGTATGTTGTTGGATGTCCACTATGTTTTCGATCATCCGCTTCAGATCTGCGGGATTGTTGCCGGTCTGATCGTCCTCAAATTCTTGGCCGCCACGGTATCGATGGTGGTGCTGCAATATCCATTACGCACCACGGTGCTGAGTGGAATCGCCTTGGCGCAGATTGGCGAATTTTCGTTCGTTTTAGCCGACAGTGGCCGTAAGGTGGATCTGCTGACGCCGCATCAATATCAAGCCTTCCTGGCTGCCGCTGTGGTGACGATGGTACTGACCCCCTTCACGATGATGTTGGCTCCGCGGCTCGTCGGGCTGATCTGCTCGTGGCATTGGTTGATTCGCAAGTTGGGAATGCCCCTCAACGAAGGAGTGAAGTACGAAAGTACGCACCTGAAAGACCATGTCATCATCGCCGGCTTTGGTTTTAATGGCCGCAATCTGGCGCGGGTGTTGAAAGACTTACAGATTCCTTATCTCGTTCTCGACACGAACCCGGAAACCGTGCGGACCCAATTGCAACAAGGAGAATCGATTCATTATGGCGACTGCACCCGTCCGGCTGTCTTGCAACACGCCGGCATCGAGCATGCGAAAGTCTATGTCGTTGCTATATCCGACCCGATCTCCATGCGCCGCACCGTTCAGATCGCCCGTCAATTGAATCCGCAGGTGCGTGTGGTTGTACGAACCCGTTACCAGACCGAAATCAACGAGTTGGTCAAACTCGGCGCAGATCAAATCGTGCCGGAAGATTTTGAGACCTCGGTAGAGATCTTCTCACGCGTCCTGCGGGAGCTCAACATACCGACTGCCACGGTGCGCGGTTTAGTCGAGCAAATTCGGGAAAATCATTACCAAGTTTTTAAGCAATCGAGTTTCGACCGGGCACCGTTGCATTTGGCCCAGGAAATTCTAGAATCCATAGAAATGGAGTCCTGTCGTCTCCCTCAGGATTCCGCAGCGGTGGGGAAAACGATCGGTGACCTTCGACTCCGTAGCCAGACGGGGGCCAGCGTGATTACCTTGCGACGCGGAAAACAACTGCTGACCAACCCTGGTGCCGACCAACAGCTCGAACCTGGAGATACCGTCGTCCTTCTGGGCAACCCCGAGCAGATCGCGTCGGCGATCCAACTGTTGGGTGCGGAAAAGCCGGGAAAAAGGACCAAATCGCCCGACAGTCTTCCGGTAATGCCGTAACTATATTTATTCCGAGCGACTCAGAACGAACGAAGCAAGACGAGTGCCAGCGATGATCGACGTAGCCATACTCGGCGGATCGGGCTACACAGCCCTGGAATTGATCAAAATCTTGCTACGTCATCCGGCGGCGCGGATCGTCATGATTACTTCTCGTCAGGAAGGCTCTCCTCCCATCACGGAATTACATCCTTCGCTCTTAGGTAGGCTTGATCTGAAATGCGAGCCTTTCGATGCCGACCAGATGGCCGCCAAAGGGATTCGCTGTGTCTTCGGGTGCCTACCGCACGGGGCAAGCATGACGGTGCTTCCCCAATTATTGGATCGCGGCCTCCGCGTGATCGATCTAAGTGCCGATTATCGCCTCCGGGATCCGAACGTTTACGCTCAGTGGTACGGCGAAAGTCATTATGACCTGGCCCATCTTACCCAAGCCGTATATGGCCTCCCCGAAATCTACGGCGATGAAATTGCTGAGGCGCAACTAGTTGCCAACCCCGGCTGTTATCCGCAAACGGCAATATTAGGCCTAGCCCCGCTGGTCGCTGGGCAGCATATCGAATTGTCCGGCATCATCGTGGATAGTAAAAGTGGCGTATCCGGTGCAGGTCGAACCCCCAAACTGACCACTCACTTCCCCGAATGCAACGAAAGTGTCTCCGCTTACAGTGTCGGCCAGCATCGACACACCCCCGAAATCGAACAAACCCTCAGCGATGTAGCCGATGCCGCGGTCCAGGTGATTTTTACTCCTCATCTGATTCCGATGGATCGGGGGATTTTCTCGACCATTTATGCGACTCCCAAACGTGAGCTAACCGAGTCGC
>CALEEC010000516.1 GCA_937949245.1 uncultured Gemmataceae bacterium
CTGGCGGCCATTTGTGGCCGGCAAGTCGATGTGGTGACGTTTCATGAATCGATGAACTACTTCGCCGAATCCTTTAACCTGAACATCGTCGAGGTGATTCAGAAAGATCCCGGCGTGGAACCGGACGGCAAGCACTTGCAAGATGTCATCAACCTGTGCAAGAAACGTGGAGTGAAAATCATCGCCATCGAACCGCAATTTTCGCCGAAAGCGGCGCGGACGCTTTCGGAAGCGATCCCTGGTGCCCGGCTCATCGAATTGAATCCGTTCGAGACCGCCGATCGAAGGGATCTTTCTGCAGACCTCTACGAAAGGGTGATGCGGAAAAATGTGCAGGCGATCGTTCAAGCGATGGAAGGAGCTGAGTAATTTTGACCTCGGAATCCGCTTCGGCCCCCCCGGCACCGCCGTTGGTGACTTTGACCGACGTTCAGGTGACGCTGGGGGGAAAAACCGTATTGGCAGGCATCACGACGGTTTTGCGTCGCAGGGAAATTACGGCTCTGATCGGACTCAACGGTTCCGGCAAAACTACGCTGCTGCGAACGCTCTTGGGAGAATACCGCTATCGTGGCAGCATCCGGTTTCACTGTGGGCATGATCATTCCAAGCCCAAGCCGGAGCATATCGGTTATGTCCCTCAAAAATTGCATACCGATGCCCGGTTGCCGCTGACGGTCTGCGATTTTCTGGCGTTGGCACTGCAACGGCGGCCGTTGTTCCTGGGCATTTCGCGGAAGACGCGGCAAATCATGCAGCAATTGCTCCGTGATGTCGGGGCCGAGCATTTGATGAACGCCCCAGTGGAGAAACTTTCGGGGGGAGAATTGCAACGCGTGCTGTTGGGATTGGCACTCCATCCGAAGCCCGAATTGTTGCTCTTGGATGAACCGGCCGCGGGGATCGACTTTCGCGATCAACGCATGTTCTACGACCTGATTGCCGAAGCCAATCAGAAATGGAACGTGACCGTCTTACTGGTGTCTCACGAATTGAGTGTGGTCAATCATCACGCCCATCATGTTTTGTGCCTGCGTGATGGCCAGATTCAGTGTGAAGGCGAACCGCGGAAAATTCTCACTGGCGAGACTTTGGCTTCCGTCTTCGGTGCGGAACAATGGGTATACACGCATCATCATCCCCCCCTTCCGCGGAATAAGTCGGAGTCGGGGTGAATCATCTCGCAGATTGCTACGCTCAGCGCTCGAAAGGGGGCATACGCAGCAAGCCCCACCCAGTTTGAGGATCGCGGCCGGGCGTGAGTAAGTCGAGGCAGGCTTCGTAGAGCCGTTTCTTGATCTGCTGTGCGGTCTGTTGGGGATAATGCGACCAGCACAAAGCAGCAATCCCCGCTGCTTGGGGAGCAGCAGCAGAGGTGCCACTAAACGGCAGCGAACGCCAAACACTGGGAAAAGGTACGCGGGCGACCAGTTCCGGCTTTGACTCGTCATAGCCACAAGCACTATAACTCGCTCGCTGACCATCGGCAGTCACCGCACCGACTGCGATCATTGCCGAACCATCCGCTGGGAAGGCAACACTACCGCTACAATCGTGATACTCTAACGAGCCGCCCAGCACCACCAAGCGAAATTCCCCTTTCTCGCCCCGCAGTCGTTTCACCCGGACGGAGTAAGTCTTGCCGTCGGTGGGCTGAAAGCGGACAGCCACGCTGGCGACACCGCGTACTGGCAAAGCGATGCGGAGACCTACTTCCTCTCTCGTTTCGGCATCCAGAACCTGCAAGGCGAAATCGGTATCGGGGGCATGCGTCAGTTCGACCGAAACAGCTCCGTGATCGCTCCAGGGAGTGATTTCGTTGACGGTCACTCCCTCGCGCCAGAGGTGGAATCCTTGGCCGTTGTCGCGAAACGGACCGGACCAGTGCCGCAAGGCAAGGTTCCCGGCACAGGCGAAGCATAGCGGATCGTCCAGATTCGTGCCATCGCCGAGGATTTTCTGCATCTCGGCATGAATCGAGCCATTCCCCCGTCCATCGCTCCAGCCGGGCATGATGACGGAGCAAGTGATCACTTTCGCGCCTTGTTCGCGAACCCAATGCAGGGCGGCCAAAAATCGTTCGGGCTGATCCGGTTCCCAGTTGGCCAGCAGCAGGTCGGCTTCGGGGGCCAAGGCATGCACGATCTCGCCACACAAGATTCCGTGCTGACTTTCCCGGGCTTCCAGATTGCCATCGCGCCGGAAGGAACGTACCTGCACCGATGCGGGAAGGACCGATCCCAAAAAATCGCGATAACCGCGAAAACCGGAATCGAGAATCGCCACCTTGACTCCTTTCCCCTTGCGCCCCCGCTCATGCCAATCCAGCACGCCTAGTTCCTGCAACAAATTCTGCCGCAATCGCAACGACTGCGTATCTGGGCGGATGACTTTGCGTTCCGTGGTCGCCGACTCTTCTGCCCACGAGTTCCGCGTCGAGGTAACGGGAGCGACTTCGGCTGGGGGAGCTACCGGCTTGGAGATGGCTGACAGCAGCCAAGCCGACACAAGTATCCACAGCGGTGCGTGAATCTGATGGCGAACGCGGTCCATCTGGAGTGGCAAACGCATGGCAGGATTCCGAACCGATGGTGGAACGCTGGCAGGAGAGGCGGTCCCCATACATGATCGGCCGAATCGCTTCGCAAATGCATCGAATTTCGCTGAGCCATTTTCAGAACCGCTGGAAGAAAACGCTTCAGGAGCGATGACGACGGATTTGCCGATGCGTCGCAAGGAGGACTTCTCAAGTCGGTCCTTGGCTTGGAGTGCGGACGGAACGATGGCAACAAATTTACCGACAAGCCCCAATCGAACCTGGGCAAAACGAAGTGGCTAGGTTAGGGAGCGGGGCACGATTCGAGCTGCGGTCGTAGTAGGGCGGTCCATAAACGATAGCCGGCATCGTTCAGATGCAGTCCGTCGGCTTGATACAGTTCCGGGCGGGGTTGGCCATCGAGGTCACGCATGGGGGTGACGGTGTCGATGTAGCGGAGGGTCGGGTCGGCATCACACAGGTCACGGATCAAGCGATTGGCTTGGGTTTGCTGCTCAAATTCGTGAAAGCGAGCCGGCGAAGGTTTGATCGCCAGGAAGAATATCGGCGTGCGGGGTAGTTCTGTACGAACGGTTCGGACGAAAGTTCGGAAGTCGTCGCGTACCTGCCGGGGAGACTTGCCGGCGTGGATGTCATTATCGCCGGCATAAACGACGATCGCTCGCGGACGGTAAGGCGTGACAATCCGCAGGGCGAACCGTGCCGAGTCGGCCCACTGCGAACCGCCGAAGCCCTGATTGATGACTGCCCAATCGGGAAACGATTCCTGCAACTTCCATAAACGAATCGAAGACGAGCCAACAAAGACCACGGCATTGGCCGGCGGAGGTTGCACACGATCGCGTTGCTCGAAAGCCAGAATGTCGGGTTCCCAATCTTTCGGCGGCTCACGAGTCGGTGGCATGGACTGCCAATAGATACCAAGGCTGCCAATCAGGAGCAGAGATAGGAGCATTGGCATATACCGGCGAGAACGAGTGAGCCTGGATGTCGGAAGGTAAGATGCGAGCATTCGTTTCCCATCGTGAGCATTCGTAGCTAGAATTCTCGAATGACTCGAAAGGCGGCTTCGCCGATGAGATTGCCTTCTTGTGTACGAGTTCCGATCCCCATTTGGATAGAGAATTTTTCATTAGGGGTCCAATGGATCTGCGGCATAAACAACAGAGCGGCAGCTCCATCCAATTCGCTGGCGTAATTCACTTCCAACCCGAGTGTCCACTTTTGGCTCAGTTCAGCGAACAGGGTCAAGTTCAGCAAGACTTGGGTCGGATTATTTGGATTGTCTCCGCCGAATTCATGGCTGAAACCGATCATTCCGAGCATGCTATAGACAGGATCGAAGCGAGCGGCTGCTATGTACAGCAAGGTGGGTGAAACAGCACCATTGGTACGATCGAGAAAAAGAATGCCTTGCAAACCATGAATGAATTGGTCGTTGAAAGCTGTTCCTAGGGTGTATTGTGCGGCAGCTTTGTAAGCTTCGATTCGTGCTTCTGCCAAGGGAAGTTCAAACTCCAGAGCAAAGTTATCTGTCACCCCATATTCAATTTCCGGTGCCCATTCGAAGCTCGGTCGGTTTTGCGTACTCTGGTCCGCGCCAGTAATGAACGAAAATTGGGGGGGCTTGGATCGAGTACGTCGAAAGGGGACGAATCCGAGCACGTTCGCTTCCAATTCGCCTTTTCGTACTCCCAAGGGACGGATGAGATCGAAAACCATAGGTTCCGGTACATTCGGCCCGGGGCGTCGTTCCCCGTTTTGCGTACTGTTGCTCATCGTTTCGCTATTATGGGGAGCAAATATGTTCATGGTGGTCGAATAATTTTCGCCATGAGGTGGATACAACTCCGCCCATGAACTTTGCGGTGTTTGGTGCTCTGTAGCTAAGAAGATTGAATGAGCAGACGATTGGATTTGGCACCTTGCTGCGTTAACGGACAACTCGGAAGTTAGAAGAGCCACGCCTAGAAACCAGCACGACAAAATTCGATTGGGACCATTCTGATGACTCATACTCCACTCCAATGTCTGGATTGTACCAGTCAATGCATAACTCGAATTTGTTATTTGTCAATCGCAAAGATGCTTACCTCCCTAAAATCGAGAGATTTTAACGAACAGACTATAACGTAGCTACAGACATGTCCGCCGTGGGGAATGACAATTGCTGACTGGCCTTGTAGGTTTGATCGGTAAGGTGGGTCGACCGTATCCGAAGTAGGTGAAACTGAATAAGATAAGTTCACGGTTTCTTCTTCGAGTCGGAGATAAGAGACTTGCAAATTTCTTCTTTTCAGCCATGAGCAGCCATTATGTCGGCGCCAACAGTTTTTGATCCAGAGTCCGTATTGCAATGGTGTGCCGCGCGTTCGCCCTCGCCGTTGTATCCCTCGGAAGTCGGCCCAGAACGCACGGAACCTCGGGAAACACTCGATCGCGTGTTGAACGATCTGCGCTTGGCCGGTTTGGTCGAAATGACCGACTGGGTCCGTGAACGCGGACAGGGGTATCGTTTGACACTCCTAGGTCGCGAGGCTCTGGACAATCCGCGGATCTTACATCGGGCGCTCCGTACAATGGCTGGCAGGATGGCAACTGGTCCCCGTCATGGTCTGCAAGCTGAGGATCTTGCCGATGGCACCACCTATGCCCATCACGAAGCGGTTCGCCAAGCACTACTCCAGATACGCTCACCGCTGGTCACTCGGGGATTGCTGATTCTCAATATCGGTGTTTTTCTCGTGGGGATGCTTCTGGCCGTGCAGGAGCAGGTGCCGTTGAATCGTTATGTCGGCAGGGGCGATCCGAGCATTTTACGCAAGATCGGAGCGTTGAACGGCTTGGATCTGATCTCGGGGAATTGGTGGCGCTTGGTGACTTGTTGTTTCGTGCATATCGGTCTGCTCCATTTGGCCGTGAATATGTATGCGTTGTATGTACTGGGGCCATTGTCAGAGCAAGTCTGGGGCCGGGGACGGTTCTTGCTAATCTACGCCCTGTCGGGCTTGGGCGGGGCGGTGACCGCGATTTTGTGGAAGCCGTTCTCCGGTTTAGCGGGGGCTTCGGGGGCTTTGTGGGGCATTCAGTTGGCTTTGATCGGTTGGGTATATCTGAACCGTTCCGCCTTGCCCCCGGGGTTGATCCAAAATCTGATGCAACCGTTGATTCAGGTTCTGTTGCTCAACGTATTGATCAGTTTGGCGGTTCCCACGATCTCTGCGTCGGCTCACTTCGGCGGGGGAGCTATCGGATTCCTTTTGGCAGTCTTGTTGAATGCCCAACAATTTAGCAGATCGAGGCAACGAAAGATGGCCTGGGGGGGGTTATTGGCTTTGCCCCTGTTGTTAGTCGGAACCACTTGGCAGGTGATGCAGATCGATCCGCGTTGGGACGAATTTCGGCAGGTCGAACGCGGCTTGGAGCGCATCCGACGACTGCATGCGTTGGGCGAGGAAATCGTTCTGCCGCTGGAAGAAGTTCGGATGCAACTGCGGAAGCAGGATGCCCAATGGCTGCGTTGGTTTGCCAGTGATCCGGCGAAAGATCCCGCGACCGTAGAAACGGCACGCCAACAGATCGCGTCGGTACGTCAGCAACTGGCTGCCGTTGGTCTGAAGTTACGCGAATGGAACCAACGTGTTGCAGACGACGAAGGCTTGCTATCGATCGTCGCGGCCGGAGAGATTTATCTGCAAGCGACGGAAGCGTTTCTCAAGCAGGCGGACGAGCAACTAGCTCTGCC
>CALEEC010000517.1 GCA_937949245.1 uncultured Gemmataceae bacterium
GCCGAATATTCCTCGCGGGAACTGTAGTTCGGTGCTTCCTGCGTGATAACGATGTCATGCGGATGGCTCTCCTTGACCGAGGCCGCACTCACTTGGATGAAGCGAGCACGGGTCCGCAGTTCCTCGATGGTTTGCGTGCCACAATAGCCCATACCCGCACGCAGACCGCCCACTAACTGATAGACGAAGGGCCCCAGTTGCCCTTTGTAAGGCACCCGACCTTCGACCCCTTCAGGAACCAGCTTGCCGTTGTTGGTAGTACGCCCCGCGTCGGCTTGGCCGTAGCGATCCCCCGAACCGGCCATCATGGCCCCCAACGACCCCATGCCGCGATATACCTTGAAACTCCGACCGCGGTAGATGATCGTTTGTCCAGGACTTTCGGCCAAACCCGCGAACAACCCGCCGATCATGACCACATGTGCCCCGGCCGCGATTGCTTTGGTGATGTCGCCGGAGTAGCGAATCCCCCCGTCCGCGATGATCGGAATGTCGCGTCCTTGGACACCTTGCACGGCATTGAGAATCGCGGTGATCTGCGGCACGCCAACGCCAGAAATAATCCGCGTGGTGCAGATCGACCCTGGGCCGATTCCCACTTTGATTGCGTCCGCCCCGGCATCGGCCAAGGCTTTAGCCCCCTCGGCCGTGGCTACATTCCCGGCAATCACGTCGATGTTGTAACGCTTCTTCAGTTCTTTGACGGTCTGAATCACATTCCGCGAGTGTCCGTGAGCCGAATCGACGGCCAAGACATCGACCCCCGCTTGAATCAGCGACTCGGCCCGTTCGTAGTCATGCACCCCGATCGCCGCCCCGACCCGCAAGCGACCGCGACTGTCTTTGCAGGCGTTGGGGTAGTTCAGCATCTTGTCAATGTCTTTGATGGTAATTAACCCCTTCAGTCTAAATTCATCGTCCACCAGAAGGAGTTTCTCGACTTTATTTTCCGTAAGGATCCGTTCGGCTTCTTCGAGGGTGGTGTTTTCGCTGGCAGTGACGAGGTTATCTTTGGTCATGACCTCGGAAATGCGTAGATTGTTGTCGGCCAAAAATCGCAGGTCGCGGCGCGTCAGGATACCGCGTAGGTATCCGCCAGCCACAACGATCGGCACGCCACTGATGTGCTGCTGTTCCATGATCCGCTTGGCCGTGCCCACGGTTTCATCCGGCGGTAGGGTGATCGGATCGGTGATGATACCGTTCTCGTTGCGTTTAACTTTGTCGACCTCACGGGTTTGCCGTTCGATGGTCATGTTTTTGTGGATGATGCCCAAGCCGCCTTCCTGAGCCAAGGCGATGGCCAACTCGCTTTCGGTGACGGTGTCCATCGGCGAGGAAATCAACGGCAGGTTCAAACGAATGTTGCGGGTCAAATGGGTGCGGACATCGACATCCCGAGGAACCACGTCCGAATATCCGGGTTCGAGCAGCACATCGTCAAAGGTGATGCCTTGGTAGGCGATGCGTTCGTGCAGCATGAAAGGTTCCCCAATCGCGAAGGCAATGTTGAGCGTTGCTCGACGGTCTACGGGTGCGGGTGATCTTGTTATCATTATGGAGCGGAAGGGAAGACTTCTAGCACACGCCGATCAGATGGATCGTCTAACTCGCTCGGCGTGACAACTTGCGTTCGACCCGACGACTCGCGTCGTCGGCCAAGATGCTTGGCGCGGTAATAGGAGCCGCGGACGCCAGTCCGCGGGTCTGGCTTGAGCTGGGGAACTTCTTGATGGCGCAATCTCGCCCGGCACTCAGGCGCGGACGATCCGTTCCCGGCCTTCGCGGACGTTTTTGGTCGCGTTGCGTGTATCGACGACGAGTCGCGAATGAGCCACAATCATCGCATAATCGTAAGCCGAATGATCGGTCGCGATCAGCACGCAGTCTTGGCTAGCCAACCACTCCGCAGTCAGGGGCTGACTGGCCATCTTCAGATGGGGATAGTGCCGCATCCGCGGAAGCGTGGGAATGTGGGGATCGTTGTAGCTGACCACAGCGCCCTTTTTGAGCAGCAGATCCATCAACTCGAAGCCGGGCGACTCGCGGGGATCGTCCACATCTTTCTTGTAGGCCATTCCCAAGATGGCAACTTTGCTCCCCTTGACCGGCTTGGACCGCTCATTGAGCGCATCGGCGACTTTGTGAACCACAAACGCGGGCATCGCGGTATTGACTTCGCCGGCCAACTCGATGAACCGCGTACTCATGCCATACTGCCGCGCCACCCAGGTTAGGTAGAACGGATCGATCGGAATGCAGTGCCCCCCCAAGCCGGGACCGGGGTAGAACGCTTGAAAGCCGAATGGCTTGGTCTTGGCCGCGTCGATCACTTCCCAAACATCGATGCCCATGCGGTCGTAGAGCATTTTCATCTCGTTGACCAGGGCGATGTTGATGGCTCGGTAGGTATTTTCCAAAATCTTGGTCGCTTCCGCGACTTCAGGGGAAGACACTTGGACCACTTGCGTGACAATGCTGCCGTACAACGCCGCGGCTAGTTCGGTCGTGGGAGCATCGAGGCCGCCAACGACCTTGGGGATGTTCGACACCGAATGCGTCGGGTTGCCGGGATCTTCGCGTTCGGGGCTGAAGGCCAGGAAGTAATCGCGGCCGACCTCCAA
This sequence comes from uncultured Gemmataceae bacterium, assembly GCA_937949245.1. Taxonomy (GTDB): domain Bacteria; phylum Planctomycetota; class Planctomycetia; order Gemmatales; family Gemmataceae; genus CALEEC01. The sequence goes on from CALEEC010000517.1 coordinate 2,625, forward strand.
GCCACTGGCTTGCAGAATGGGCAGTACCACCTTGCGTGTGGTGCTGGGGTAGGTGGTACTTTCCAGCACGACCAGTTGTCCCGGACGTAAGGTATTGGTGATGGCCTGAGCCGAATTGACGACGAAACTCAGATCGGGTTCGCGAGCGTCGGTCAACGGAGTAGGGACGCAGATGAGGATCGCGTCGGGTTCGTCGAGCCGATCGAAGCAATCGGTGGCCTCGAAGCGATTTTCGCGCATTTGGCGAATGGTCGCATCGGAGATTTGTTTGATGTAACTTATGCCGCTGTTGAGTTTTTCGACCTTGGCCGTATCGACATCGAAACCCAGCACGCGAAAGCCGTTGGAAGCAAAAGCCCGTGCCAGAGGCAATCCCACATAGCCGAGGCCGATGATACCCACGACGGCGGTTCGACGTTGCAGCCGTTGTTGGAGTTGCGCGAAGCGGTCAGACATCCGTTTCGTCCTTGAACAGGAAGTCAGAGAAGTACGGGAATGGGCGAAGTCTACCACGAAGGTCGTCGGCGTGTAAATCTCGACTTAACCCGGTGGGGCAAACGGCACGCGGGAGAAGTCTTGCGCCGGACAGGCGAGGCAGACACCGCGACATGGATAAATCTCGGCCGGGGAATGCGGACACCGCGACATGGATGACTATACTACTTCCAATCCATCGTCGGTTCATCGGGGCTTGCTTGGGGAGGATGCGGCGTGAAGGGCAAAGTCTTGTTAATCATTGGCGATGCCGCGGAGGTGTTCGACACCATGTATCCGCTGCACCGCGTCCGCGAAGACGGCTACGACGTTGTGGTCGCTGGGCCGGACCAGCGGGTGTATCACCTGGTGCAACACGACAAGCACCCAGACTGGGATATTACCGTTGAGTCGCCAGGTTACCGTCTCGCCGCAGACATCGCTTTCAAAGATATTCGGCCTGAAGAGTACGTCGGCATGGTGATTTCGGGAGGGCGTGCCCCGGAATATCTCCGCTACGATGCCGACCTGATGCGAGTGACCCGCTACTTCTTCGAGCATCGCCTGCCGGTGGCGTCGGTGTGTCACGGCATCGAGATTCTCGCGGCCGCCGACGTGATTCGCGGCCAGCTAGTAACGACCGTGGCCAAGTGCCGTTACGACGCGGAGTTTTCCGGCGCGGTCTACGTCAATGAACCATGCGTCGTCAGCGGCCATCTGGTCACTGCCCGTACCTGGCACGACAACTGGATTTGGATGCGCGAATTCATGAAACTGTTGAACGCACGCGGTGCGTGATCCTAATCCCATTCTCTAGCATCAAGGATTACCTCTCACATGGGCTTCAAACAAACCCCCACGCACAAAAACGGCAAAGGTTCGTATCACCAAATTGGCCTGGTCCGCGGCCAGTTTGGCAATGTCGAATTTTCGCAATGGTTGAAGTTCCTGCAAGACACCGGCTTCGACGGTTGGGAAGAAGCGAGTTGGGAACTCGACCTGCGTCAATGCGACACCGACGCCGGGGCGGCTGCATATGCCAAGCAACGGGTCGAACTGGCCCAGAAGTACGGCTTGGAAATCTTCACCGTGGCCACGCACTTGCAGGGCCAAGCGCTGGGCGATGAACCATCGGCCAAGACGTTGCAATTCGTCGGTGGCAACGCGGTGCGGGTGTACAGCGAATGGCGTGCCGCAGGCAATCACCCGCCGCGGACCGATCCATATTACGTGCCGGACCACGTCGGGGAGTTGATTCACCAACAAGCCTTGACCGATTTGTTGGCCTGCGTTCGTCTCGCGGGGCATCTGTCGAAATTGCAAAATCGCAAGGTGGCCCTGCCGGGGTTCGTCGGTTCGCCGGCCCACTGCTGGAGCCATTGGTTCCTCTTCCCCCCACTGCCGACCGCCATCGGTGGACATCCGATCCCCGACGTGCGAGAGGTCAGCTTGGAATTGTTGCTCGAACGCTTCCGCCCGGTGTTCGATTTGTGCAAGCAATACGGCGTCACCTACGATTTGGAGTGCCACCCCAGCGAACGCGCCATGGGCGACCTGGAGT
>CALEEC010000518.1 GCA_937949245.1 uncultured Gemmataceae bacterium
GTAGGTGTTGATGTGTGGGCCACCGCCGACCGCGTGGACGTCCAGGTTCGGGATGGCGTCGTAGTCGTTGCTGGCCGTGACCGGGCGGGTCGGATCGAGGGTGTGGTACTGGTCGCACAGCTTGGTCAGCCAGGGCATGGAGGCGACGTGCGGGGCGGGCAAGCCGCCGTGGCACGCCTCGTTGTCCAGGCTCCACATCACGATACTGGGGTGATTCCGCTTAGAGATGACCCACTTGGCATATTGATGAAACACGGTCCGCCAGGTTGCCTCGCGCCAGAACGGGGCTTCTTGGAGCAGCCCCGTCTCGCAGACAACCAGAAAGCCGGCTTCGTCGCACGCCTCGAAAAAGCTCTCCGGTGCCTCCATCGCATGGGTGCGACAACCGGTGTACAACCGCCACTGCCCCTTGCGGATCTGTTCCAGCCAGTGTTCCTTGGGGTGGCCCCAGTTGGGCCACAGGCCATAGCCGTAGAAGCGCAGCGGCTGGCCGTTCATCATGATCTCGGGTTGGCCGGGCTTGCTTCTATCGATCCACACCTCGCGGAAGCCGAAGCGTTGCCGGGTGCGATCGACGACCTTGCCCTCAGCCTTGCCGGCGGCGTCGAGCAGTTCGACTTCCAAGTGGTACAGGTGCGGGTCTTGCGGCGTCCACATGCGGAAATCAGGCCAATCGACCAGCAGTTCCACCGGAGCGGTGGACAACGCCTTGACCGTAGCTTCGACCAGGGGAAACTCTTTGCAAACCTGGTCGCCCGCGACGACCCGCGCCCGCAATTGACCCTGCCAACCGTGCGGCGTGCTGTTGCTCAGCGTGACGGTCGCCGAGAGGTTTTTCTTGCGATAGCTAGGACGGACGAACAGGTCGGTGGCTCGCACCTCGGGAACCGTGAGCAGAAAGACCCGATCCCAGATGCCCAGAGGCGTTTGATAACCACGCGTGCCGATTTCGCGGGTATGCCAGGCCGCTTTGGGATCGACGCTTAAGTCGATGTTGGGGGCGCACGAAACGACGATGTCGTTCTCACCCTCCTTGACGGCGGCGGTGATGTCCAAATCAAACGGCGCGGCGTGGAAGTCGTGGCTGCCGACAAAGCGACCATTGACCCAAACGCGGGTGAGGTAGCTGGCGGCCCGGAATTGCAGGATCAAGCGACGGTCCTTGGGAATCGACTCCAGGCGGAGCGTGCGACGATACCAGCCGCCCTGCTCTTCGGGGTGGGCGTAGATTTTGAAGAAGCCCGTGCCGTCGCCGCGATTGGGAATCGCCACGGATTTCCAGCCGTCATTGGGTTGCTTGTTTAGGACCGACAGGCCGCGGAGAGCGTCCATCCCGCTAACTGGAACAAGTTGCCAGCCGTCGCACAGATCGACACTCGTTCGCCATTCCGCCTGTGGCTCCGATGCGTTCGAGGCGGCAAGCATGGTCAAGCTCAAGAAAATGCTCATCAATCAGTTCCTCCGATGGCGAGCAGTCTGATTTCGGCTATGAAAGAAGCATGTGCAACCCCTGCCATCGAGCGGCCGAGCACCGGATCTACCTTCAGGTTGCCACCAATCGGCAGCAACGCTCGAGATGCGGGGCGATCGATCTGACGGAATCGGCTGGCGGGCTAACTCGGTCCGTCGCTGACGATCTCAATGGCTTGCATGTCCGCAACGGCTGTCCACCGCGACGATCATACCAACTCGGGAATTACTCGACCGCCCAGGCGTTGAGGTTCGACAACGGGCCGGCTCCCTTGCTGCGTAGCCGGCGGTTCCACTTCGCCATCAATCCCCAAGACGTGGAAAATGGTGGCGAAGAGATCAGCCGGAGAGTAGGGGTCGGAAGCCGGGCGCTCGGCTCGCGGCGTTGAGGTGCCTACCACCTGGCCCATCTTGAGCCCGCCGCCGATCAGCAGCAGCGGGGTCAGCGGGGCCCAGTGGTCGCGACCGCCCGGCAGGCGGGTGTCGATTCGCGGATTGCGGCCGAATTCCCCGGTCATCACCAGCAGGATTTTCTTTTCCAGGCCGCGGGCGTAAATGTCGTCAATGAAGGCGGAAAGTGCCTGGTCGAGCGGCGGGCTGCACTGCTCGAAGCCTTCCTTGACCGGTGGTGTACCGTTGACGTTGTGGTGATCCCAGCCACCGTAGCCGATGTTGACAATGCTCGCACCCGCTTCGCAAAGCCGGCGAGCCAGCAGCAAGCATTCGCCGACGCGAGCCGGATTGTATGGCGAGGTACCGGTGCCGTATTTCTCCCGAAGGCGATTGCTCTCGCGGGAGAGGTCGAACGCGCTGGAGGCGGTGTTGGTCAGGAACCGCATCGCCTGCTGGCCGAATTGGTCCATCCCTTCCGCGACTCCGGAGAGATCCAGATCGCGACGCATCTGGTCGAAGGATCGCAACAACTGATGCCGATCGCTGAGCTGTTCGAGAGGCATGCGAACTAGCAGGTTGTTCTCCGCTCCCTTGGGGTCGAACGGAGCGTAGGCACGTCCGAGATAGGCCGGCTGGTCGGCCCGGACGTTTCCCCCCAACTTGATGAACGAAGGGATGCCTGTGTGGGGATGATTGAGGCCGCGGCGGTAAGCGATTCGTGAGCCGAGAGACGGGGCTACCTGCGGCTGATTGTTGTCGAAGCCCGTGAAATTAATTCCGGTGTTGACCCAATGGGTCCCCCCACCGTGGCCGCTGTTGGAATGGGCGAAACTGCGGACGACCGCGACCCGGTGGGCTCGCGCCGCCAACTGCGGAAACGTGCCGCCGAACGTGACACCGGGCAAACTGGTTTTGACCTCGCCGGTCGTACTGCGGAACTCGACCGGCGCGTCCATCTTCGGGTCGAA
>CALEEC010000519.1 GCA_937949245.1 uncultured Gemmataceae bacterium
GTCGCGGGGACCACGGGTGCGTCATTCCGCGGAAATGGTCCGCGATCAAGCCTTGGCCGTCTCGGGATTGCTCAGCCCAAAAATCGGCGGACCATCGGTGAAACCACCTCAGCCGTCGCTTGGTCTGAGTGCTGCGTTCGGCCGGTCGATAGACTGGCAGCCCAGCGCCGGTCCCGACAAATTCCGCCGCGGCATCTATACCGAATGGCGACGCACCAATCCGTACCCCTCGATGGCCACCTTCGACGCTCCCAATCGCGATGTCTGCACCGTTCGGCGTGCCCGGACCAATACGCCGTTGCAAGCGTTGGTAACGCTCAACGATCCGGTCTACATCGAAGCGGCTCAGGCGCTAGCGCGGCGAACGCTGACCGCGGGGACGACTCCTACGGAGAAAGTGACCTTCGCCTTTCGGCAATGCCTGATTCGTCCGCCGCACTTCGCCGAGGTGGCCCGCTTGCTGCAACTGTACGAGCAAGCCAAAGCCGACTACACCGCGAAAGCCGACCAAGCCGTCAAACTGGCTACGGTGCCCATTGGCCCTTTACCGCCCAACAGCGATGCCGCCGAACTCGCGGCCTGGACAGTAGTCGCCAACGTGCTGCTGAATCTCGATGAAATGGTGTTGAAACGCTAACACGTTATGCTTGGGGAGCATTCGGAGGTTTGCCTATGCATCCGCGTTTGCAACAGTTGCAGTATCTCACCCGACGCCATTTCTTCCGCGAATCGTCGGTCGGTTTGGGGGCGTTGGCGTTGGCGTCGCTGTGGAACCAAGACAGGGCGACTGCTTCGTCGAAAACAGCGGTCGTCAGTCCGTTGGCCCCCCGGCCACCGCACTTCACCCCCAAGGCCAAGCGTGTCATCTACCTGCACATGTCTGGCGCTCCGCCTCATCTAGATCTGTTCGATTACAAGCCGGAATTGGTCAAACACGACGGCAAAGATTGCCCCCAACAGTTCCTCAAAGGCAAACGCTTCGCGTTCACCTCGGGCGTGCCCAAATTGCTCGGCACCCCGCGGAAGTACAAGCAGTATGGCAAAGCCGGCATTTGGATGTCGGACGCCATTCCCCGCCTGCACGAGATTGCCGACGAAATCACGGTGATTCGTTCGATGACCACCGATGAATTCAATCACGCCCCGGCGGAATTGCTGCTGTACACCGGCTTTGCCCGTCAGGGTCGGCCGAGTTTGGGGGCGTGGGTGATTTATGGCCTGGGGTCCGAAAGCGAAAATCTGCCGGGCTTCGTGGTGTTGATCTCCAACGGCGTGCAACCGAGCGGGGGGCAAGGGTGCTGGGGCAGCGGCTTTTTACCCAGCGTCTATCAGGGAGTGCAATGCCGTTCCAAGGGCGATCCGGTGTTGTACGTCTCCGATCCGCAAGGGATGGATCGCGACATTCGCCGTAAGAGTTTGGATGCGTTGAAGGATCTCAACCAATGGCAAGCCGACGAGTTGGGCCATCCCGAAACGGCGACGCGAATCGCCCAATACGAACTGGCGTTTCGTATGCAAATGTCGGTGCCCGAGGTGATGGACATCTCGAAGGAAACCCGGCAGACGCTCGACGAGTACGGCGCTCAACCCGGCGCGGCGAGCTTTGCCAACAACTGCTTGCTGGCCCGTCGCCTGATCGAAAAGGGCGTCCGCTATGTGCAACTGTTCGACTGGGGGTGGGACTTCCACGGCACCGGCCCCAACGAAGACATCCGCGATGGTCTAACCCGCAAATGCGCCACGATGGATAAACCCGTCGCGGCCCTCATCAAAGATCTGAAGCGCCGCGGACTGCTGGACGATACTCTGGTCATCTGGGGGGGCGAATTCGGGCGTACCCCCTTCCGCGAAGGCCGAACCGCCGGCGGAAGTATCCTGGGCCGCGATCATTACCCCAATTGCTACTCGATGTTCTTGTGTGGTGCCGGCATCAAACGCGGTTACACGCACGGCGAAACCGATGAATTGGGCTTTGCCGTGGTCAAAGACAAGGTCCATGTCCACGATTTGCAAGCGACAATCTTGCATCAATTGGGCTTCGATCATGAGAAGTTGACCTTCCGCTTCCAAGGCCGGGACTATCGCCTGACCGACGTGCATGGCCATGTGGTGAAGGAGATTTTAGCGTGATCTACCGACTGGTTGGGGGAACAGCGTTGTTGCTCGGCGGACTGCTGCATCTGACGCCGGCGAACGCGACCGACAAACCGGCGTCAGCAACTGACAAATCGGCGAACGTGGCTGACAAATCGACGCACTCGGTCGGCCAATCGCCGATTCGCTTCGATCGGGAAATTCGCCCATTGTTGGCACGCAACTGCTTCGGCTGTCACGGTCCCGATGAGTCGCATCGTCAAGCGGGGCTTCGTTTGGATGTGGAAGAGGCGGCCAAACGTGTCCGCAAAGGTCGGCAGGCCATCAAACCCGGCGATCCCAACCAATCGGAAGTGTGGAAGCGGATCATCTCGACCGATCCTGAAGAGGTGATGCCCCCGGCCGACTCGGAGCGAGCATTGACCGCGGAGCAAAAAGAAAAGATCCGTTTGTGGATCGAACAAGGGGCACCTTGGGGCCAACACTGGGCGTTCGAGAAACCGATCCGCCCCGCACTCCCCGCGACGCAAATGCCGACGCAACACCCCATCGACGCCTTCATCGTGGCCCGCCTGGA
>CALEEC010000520.1 GCA_937949245.1 uncultured Gemmataceae bacterium
GCTGGCTCAACCGTTACCGCCGGCTGGCGAAAGACTACGAGCGGACGACGGCGAGCAGCACCGCGTTCGTGTATGTCTCGATGATCCATGTGATGGTCCGCCGCCTTACACGTTAATCTTGCTTTTTGGACAGGCTCTAAGTCCACTTCCTTCCCTGCAGGAGGCGGTCCCGATTTGCCCCAGGTGACCACAAGAACCAATTGGTTGTCTTTAACTCCGACTTGTCGAATGAAACCACGATGCGCTGAAGGAGGTTTGCTGCGAGTCAAGACTTCTACTTCGTTGTCGATCGCTACCAATGGATCAAATTTGTCGTCGTGTCCCATAGGAATCGGACTAACTTGGACTACCCAGGAGGGGGAGTCGGCTTGCGGTCGGCACACCGCTTTCACAGAAGGACTCATCGGCGATCGAACTTCGGGAGCCGCGTAATCTGAGTCGAGCCGCCGATCTCCTTGGGACTGCCATAGGAACCCCATAATGTCCATAATAGTGGGTTCCGAAACAAAGCCCAAGTCAATGATGCGTAAGGCCGGTCGGCCGCTGGTCCTCTCAGGCATATGTTGCGTGGTTTGAGGTCGAGGTGAGCTATCCCACGCTCGTGTAAGTGAGCCACACCAGCGACAAGAGGTTCAAACAAATCGAGAACCTGTTCCAGCCCTACTTCGCCGTCATGAGGCTTACTTACAGCTCGCCCAGAAGGCCGGATGCCGGGAGCGTAAGCCGGTGTCTCGGCTTTCCTGTAGGAAATCTTCTAGATCCAGGTCAAGCAGTTCCAGAGCTAATACCCGCGCCGGAAAGAAGTTCAAAATTGTGGCCGACTTCCTGCACTCTTCGTCGGTTTGGGTACAGCCTTCGCAACCGGCATCGCGGCGTGCCGTTGCCCGTTCGATCTCACGCTTTTTCTCTTCCGAAGGGTGATGAGTTTGTTGACAGTTAGGGCAGAGCAGCCCCCGATCATCCCCCACCTTCCATTCATCGACTTCGAGAAGTTCCTTACACTTAGGACAACGTGGATGCAACGCATGTCGGGCATGAGGGCATACAACGCTGGGAGGTATTTCAGGGCACGTCGTATCGTTGGCGACAGGAGCCAAATCGTAGTATTGCGCAATTCGGCGTTTCGGCTTTTACTGTCGAATTCTTGGCGTGGATGCGAAGATAAATGGTCCGTTCGGTGTCGAATTTGGCCACTACCGATTCGTTTTGCTCCCGTGTCAACGGAAGATCCCGTTGTAACTTGATAGCAATCGGGAGTCGGAAGTTGCCTTGCCGCAATTGACCACCGTACACCCGTGCCAATGAACCGACGGTTTCTTCGTGCAGGGGATAGGGCACCATCCGACCGGACACTTCCCGCACGGGAAGTTCGATCCGAAAACCGATCCCCGATCCTCGGTCCCCAACTATTCCTAATTGGTCACGTCGCAATCGCATGGGAAACTAACTGGTATGTTCTTCACTTCACGGGAGTCGATGTCACGATTCGATGATTCATATACGGGTCGAAACGGCCTTAGCCGCCGTAAGACCATGGACTATGTTAAAGAAAATACGGAGTTTTCAAAGTCACCCTCGACAGAAAACGGAAAAATATCGCTTTCTTCCTTGTATTAGACCTGGGGAAGTACGTCCTCGTCCGCGAGTTGTGACCATGCAGCAAGAAGAATCGCGACACTTTGGGGAAGTCCCCCCCGTTGTCGCTGTCCTCGTCCGCGAGTCGCGGCCATGCAGCAAGACGAGTTGCAACCGATGGCCGCCGGTCCGTGACAACAGTTCCATCCGAGTGATGGAACATCGATGGAAGAATACACACAAAAAAATACTTCTATCTGATGATGGAGCTTCGATCGAAAGATACATACCAAACGAAAGTGCTACCAAAACGATCAAGTGTTGATCGAAGATACATCAGAAACTGGCTCCGAGGCATTGGCCAATGCTGCTGTATCGACTTGGGGATCGTCGTTGGAAGAGGGCAATCTAAGATTTTGCCAAGTGCAAAGGTTGTGATGATGAGCGACTTGATGGTACTCTGGGAAGATTATCACTGTATTGCGGTTTCAAAACCGGCTCCGCTTTTGACGCAAGGTCCATCGGACGGGGTGCCTAACTTAGAGGCGATGGTGAAAGCCTACATCAAAGCAAAGTACCACAAACCGGGGAATGTCTATCTGGGCATCCCGCATCGGTTGGATCGCCCTGTCACCGGAGTCGTGTTGTTCGCTCGCAACACGAAAGCGGCGCGGCGAATTGCCGTCCAATTTCAGCAACACCAAGTTCGCAAAGTGTATTGGGCCATGCTCGAAGGCGAGTTGAGCGAATCTTCCGGCGTATGGGAACATTCCCTGATCAAACTCGCGGACGAAGCGCGGGGGATGGTCGTTCCCGAGGGAACGCCCGGCGCGAAACCAGCGCGAACGGAATGGACCGTGTTGCAACGTTGGCCCCATCATACACTGGTCGAACTTCGGCCTCGGACGGGGAGAATGCATCAACTGCGGCTACAGACGGCGTATGTTGGGCATCCCATTGTCGGGGATCACTTGTACGGAGCCACCCGATCCTTTGGCCGATCCGACGTTGCTGAGCATGAGCGTACCATTTCCCTGCATGCCCGTAGCCTAACCTTTGAGCATCCGACTAAACACGAACCTGTGGAACTCATCGCTCCTTTGCCGGAATCGTGGCAAGGTTGGAGCTTGCTTGTGAGAGGACTTGAAATTCGCGGCAAAGGTCCGATCTTGTCAAGATATCAATCACTCGACTAGCTTGGCAGTGGATGTCTGAGGCATCCTGTCTATCGTATCTATCGGGGAATGGCACATATGTCTGAATCGAGCTTGCGTGGCAAACTGGCGATCTTGGTCGGTGGGGGGCCAGCTCCGGGAATTAACGGTGTCATCAGTGCCGTTACTATCGAAGCGATCAACCAAGGATGGGAAGTCTATGGCATCCGCAACGGCTTTCAGTATTTGGTTCAAGGCAATATAGATCAGGTCAAGAAACTCACCATCCCCGATGTCATTCCCTACATGCTTCGCGGGGGGTCGATGCTGGGCACGTCGCGGACCAATCCAGCCAAACGCGAAGAAGATATGCAACGGGTATTGGAGTGCTTTCGTCGGCTGGAAATTACCGCGTTGGTTACCATCGGTGGGGACGATACCGCCTTCAGTGCCAGTCAAGTTTGCAAACGTGTGGGGCACAGTATCCGGGTGGCTCATGTGCCCAAGACGATTGACAACGATTTGCCGCTTCCTGGATCGACTCCGACGTTTGGCTTCGAGACGGCAAGGCACTTAGGGGTATACACCGCCCGGGCTTTGCATGAAGACGCGAAGACCACGGGCCGTTGGTATTTGATTGTCAGCATGGGCCGAGCGGCAGGGCATCTGGCGTTGGGTATTGGCAAGGCATCGGCATCGACTCTGACGATCATTCCTGAGGAGTTTCGCGGCCGGCAAGTATCTTTGCAAGCGGTTTGCGATCTGATTATCGGTTCCATCATCAAGCGCAGAACTCTGGGCAAGAACTATGGTGTAGCCGTTCTTGCGGAAGGATTGATCGAAGCGATCGGCGAAGAGGGACTGGTGCAAGCTCTAGGACATGAAGAGTTGAGCCGGTATGGGCATCTGGAACGCGATCCGCACGGTCACTTGCGGCTTGGTGAGATCGAATTCGGTCGCATGGTCAAAGATCACATCTCCCGCAAACTCGATCAACTGGGGCTGAAAGTGACCCTCATCGACAAAGATCTCGGCTACGAACTGCGCTCAGCGGACCCCATTCCCTTCGATGCCGAGTATACGCGTGATCTGGGCTTTGGAGCGGTGAAGTTTCTCCTGTCGAAAGAATCCCTACAATACGGCGCGATCATTAGCTTCATTGGTGGTCGCATGGTACCCCAACCGTTTGAACAGATGCTGAATCCAGCCACCGGACGGATGCTGCCGCGGAAGGTCGATGTGGATAGCGAAACCTACGAATGTGCCAGACGGTACATGATTCGTTTGGAACGCTCAGACTTCGACTCACCCGATCAACTGATGCGGATGGCCGACACAGTGCGAATGACTCCCGACGAGTTCCGTTCTCGCTTTGGCTATCTCGTCGGAGCCTAAAACCGGAATGCTTCTTGATGCTCAGCAGATTCAGGGGTATGCAGGAGCGGGGAATTGCTCGCACAAACTGCGGACCTCGCCCCGGATGCGCTCGAGCAGCGCATGATCGGTGGGAGCTTTGACGACTTGAGCAATCCAATGAGCGATGGTTTTCATTTCTGCCTCCCGCATGCCCCGAGTCGTCAATGCGGGAGTACCGATACGAATGCCCGATGGATCGAGCGGAGGCCGTGTGTCGAACGGAATCATATTCTTGTTGACGGTGATGCCAGCGGCATCTAGAGCGTGTTCGGCAACTTTGCCGCTAGTGCCTGCCGAGGCCACGTCGAGCAACAGCAGATGATTGTCGGTTCCCCCGGAGACGATGCGGAAGCCTTGCGATTGTAAGGCCTCGGCCAAAGTCTTGGCGTTAGCAAGAACTTGAGCCTGGTAAGTGCGGAAAGACGGCTGGAGTGCTTCTCCGAACGCCACCGCTTTAGCAGCAATGACATGCATCAGCGGTCCCCCTTGCACTCCGGGAAATACCGCCGAATTGATTTTCGGTCCCCATTCCGCCTTGCATAAAACAATGCCTCCCCGTGGACCGCGTAACGTTTTGTGAGTCGTGGAAGTTACAAAATCCGCAAGAGGAACCGGATCAGGATGTAATTTCGCTGCAACCAATCCGGCGATGTGGGCCATATCGACCATCAGCAGAGCACCAGCTTCTCGGCAAACTTCGGCAAATCGATCAAATTCGATTTGTCGCGGATAGGCACTGGCCCCCGCGATGATCAGCTTCGGTCGATGCTCGCGCGCCAGGTGGGCAAGTTGATCGTAATCAATTCGGTGCGTATCAGGGCGAACCCCGTAGCCGACGGCTTTGAAGTACTTCCCCGAAAAATTCAATTTCATCCCGTGCGTTAGATGCCCCCCATGGGCGAGATCCATCGCCAAAATGGTGTCGCCCGGTTGCAAAGCCGCGAGGAACACCGACATGTTGGCCTGGGCACCCGAGTGCGGTTGCACATTCGCTCGTTCCGCACCGAAAAGTTGGGTGACGCGGTCGATAGCCAATTTCTCGATGACATCAACGAACTCGCATCCACCATAATAACGTTTTCCGGGATAGCCTTCCGCATATTTGTTCGTCAGCACCGATCCTTGAGCGGCCATCACTGCGGGACTGGCATAATTTTCCGAGGCAATCATTTC
>CALEEC010000521.1 GCA_937949245.1 uncultured Gemmataceae bacterium
GCTCAGTTGGTAGAGCGCTGCAATCGCACTGCAGAGGTCAGGGGTTCGACTCCCCTTCACTCCAATGAAAACGTGAGGAATTTGAAGCGATTCCATTTCTGCTGCTTTCCGATGAACTCCCGAGCGGCAGGCGTCAGCCCACCGTGTGTGCTTCGCGATACGCGCTAACAAAATACGTCCGGCGAATCCCGGGGGCGGAAGTCCCCCGCTTGTGTGAAAGGCCAAGCGAGGGAGTGAGGGGCCGCTCCCTACGGCGATTACTCCGCTTCGGCGACTTTCTGTTGCGCTGATTCGGGGGTGGTGTCTTGGTTAGCATTGAATTTTCGCGCCACATAGATGAACGTTACCGTCACCCCCAGCATCGCGGCGGCCAACATGGCAAAATAGTAGCCCGGCGGCATGCTCGGGTACAAACGCGTGATCGGCGCGTTGATCAGCAGGTTGGCCAAGAAGACCGTCGCTAGCCAGCAGGCCGTCACGAAACTTTTCATCGACGCCGGCGCGGCGGTGAATGCCAATTCCAAGCCCGTCACCGATATCAAAATCTCCGCAATCGTGATAATCAGATAAGCGAAGATCTGCCACCACACCGTCACCCGTTGTTCCGCCGGGACAAAGTCGATTTCATCGATAACGACTTGCCCTTTTTCCTCGGCCTTCTCTGCGGCTTGCGCCGGCTTTTCGTTAGGGACGATCTTGACCTGATTCTTCAGCAAGACGATTTTGCCTTCCTCGAAGGGGTATTCGCCATCTTTGAACTTCACTTCGAGCGTGCCGGGCAGGTCGATCGGACCTTCCGGGAACAACGGCTTGGATCGCGTAAAATCGATTCGGCCGTCGCGGAAGACCAGCATCTTGCCGTTGGCCAACTGCAATTCGCCATTGCTGAATGAGACTTTCTTTTTCTTCTCGTCGCCTATCTTCTGGATCGCTTCCTGAAACTGCATTCGCAAGGGGAGATTGTCCCACAACAACGAACCAAGGTTCGACTCCAACTGTTTCTTTTGTTCGTTCTTTTTCGGATCATCCAACTTCACTTCGCTGGTCGGTAGGATCAAAGTCCCCTCTTTGGTCGTGATGCGGAGCGATTTTTTCGCTTCCCCGGCAATGAAACCGGTCAAGCTCATGATGCCCATGCAGCAGGCCGTCAGGATGAAGCCGATCACCATTTTATCGGTGGCGCGAATTTTGATGCCTTGGTTCGCAAGCCAATTGAAGAAGATCACGCTCAACGGGAGGAAGCACAGGATGAACACCGGGTTGAATCCTTGAATCGCGTCGGGGGCGATCTCCATGCCGAAGATTTCGCAATTCATGTAGGTGTCGGCGAAGAAAATCCAGGTGCTGGCCGCTTGGTCGAAGATGGCCCAGAAGAACATCACCAACAAAAACAGACCGAGAATGCGCCGCAGGATCTGCCATTTCAGGGCGCGTTCTTCCGGCGTGCTTCGGGTGCGGACGATGGTTTCTTTGGCATAGTACGGCTTACCGGCGGCAAAAATGGCCAAGGCCAACGTCATGAACCCGGCCGGGATGAGAAACGCGATCTGATACGAATCGTACTTCGAGCGGACATACGGCAAGGCAAACTGCGACAACGCGGCACCGACGTTGATGCTGAAATAGAACCACGAGAAGGCATTGCTGCGGAGTTTGTCTTGCCCTGGGCGCTGCTGATCGTAGGTCAGCCCCATTAAGGTCGATATGTTCGGTTTAATGACGCCGCTGCCCATGGCCAACAGGCACAAGGCGACGAACAAGACGTACTCGTTTTCGATGCCGACCAAGATTTGCCCCAAGACATAAGGAATCGAAAACGAGACGATCGTCCAGTACTTCCCGAGGTAGTTGTCGGCGATGTAACCGCCCAACAGCGGCAGAAAGTAGCATGCCGCGATGAATAACGACATGTAGGTGCCGGCGTCTTCTTTCGAGATGCCCAGTTTGTCGGTCATGTACAGGGCCAAAATCGCCCGCATGCCGTAGTACGAACAACGCTCGGCGAATTCGCCCCAGAAGAAAAACCAAAATCCAGTGGGGTGTCCTGTGGGTACTTGGGGATTCGTTTCATTCGTGGCCATCGCTGGTCCTCGACCGGCTGAGTGAAAGTTTCATCATTCGAGAGGTCGGGAACGATCCTATCAATCAGCAGGGCAAGCGGGTACTGCTTTCTGGAGAATTCCTCTCTGGGAGATGGCGGGCACGTTTGCCGTGGTCTCGCCAAACACGGGGACCAGCCGAATCTGGGGCATGGGGCATCGGGCAGGTCCGAGCCTTGTTTCATGTCGGTGGTAGGTCGATCCCATTTGAAATGGGGCGGATGGCTCGTATCGCGGCGTGCCGCGTTCGGCGAATGGTTCTGCTTCGCGGTCGGCCGATGACGTTTTCCGGCCGACGGGTACACAGCTCGGCTTGTCGGTGACGCATCCCGGCCATTCGGTGACGCTTTGAGGCCAATCGATTGTGCTACTCGGCCGGCTGACGGACTCTGCGGTGGCTTCGTGGTGCGGGCTACGATATCAGGGCGTGGGGGAGCGTGGATCCGGTCAAGAGCGGTGCCCAAGCATCCAGATACCGTGCCCAGCGATCAGCAGGGCGACCAACGCGAACAACCAACGGATCGTGCCGAGCAAATGGTTGGTATTTTGTTCGAGCGTCGGTAGCGAGGCATGGAATTCGCTTAGCCCCTCTTTCATCGACTTCAGGGCATACTCTTGCTCGGCCAAACGCGTGTCGATCTGATCGCTGAACACGGGCATCAGTTGAGCGAAACTCTGGGCCAACTCGGAGCTTTGTTGCAACGCTTTCTCGTACAGCGGCCGATCTAGGATTACCCGATCCAACTGCGTGCGTGTTAGTCGCAACAGATCGGACGATTTTTTCAGCGAGGTTTGCACCTGTGGCCAGGTGGCCAAGGTGCGATCCAGGGTGTCAGCTGCTTTGCGAAGGGCGGCGGCCACTTCGGTCAGACGTTGGGTTTGTCGCAGAGCCTTTGCCAGCGACCCTCCGGCGACAGGCAACCGATCGGCCAACTTCGCGGCATGGTCCGGCAGGACGCTGAGCAACCTCTCGGCGGTCGGTTTGGCTTTCAGGGCTTCGCTTAGGGCTTCGCGAATGCCGCTGAGTCCTTTCTGGTTTTGCCGGATGGTTTCGCGGATCGCGGGGAGTTCTTTGCGGAGCATGTCCATTTCTTTGTTGGCCGCTTGGACGCCACGGGTCGCCTGACGCAATCCTGCCGCGATTTTCTCCCCTTCGGGCCAGAAGGGTTTCATTTCCACCCGTGGCGAACGCAGGCTGTCGAATTTCATCACGGGATAGCTGTAGTTGGTCAGACGATCGACCTGGTCGGCGGTCGTGGTTAAAGCGGTTTCCATCCCCTGGAAACCGTCGCGGATCTGGTCCAGACGTTCGGCAGGGAGGGCATTACTGATGCGTGTGGCCGCCTGATCGACGCTGGCAAGGGTGTCGTGGATCGCTTCGAGCGACTTGAAGCTGGGAGGGGCTTGCCGCAGCAGTTCGGCAAAGCGACGGGCATCGTCTTGCATTAGGGCGATGGCTTCCTCCAAGCCTTGGGCGGCTTTCTGCGATTCGGGGACGATTTGGCCATCGAAAAAGTCGGCCGTCGTCCGCAAGGATTGGCTCAGTTGCTGCATTCTTTCGGCATCGAGGGAATTGCTCCAGGCATCGAGGCCGGCGATCACCGCGTCGAGCGATTGTTGCAGGGTGGCGATCGCTTGGAAATCGAGGCTTTGACGCTGGAGCAGTTGCGACAGCGTGAGCGTGTGTTGGCTCATGCGTTGGGTGGTGTCATGCAGCTTGGGGCCGCGAAAATCGGCGACTTGCCCCCGCAGGGCATCGACTTTGCGTTCGGCCGACACCGAGATTTTTTTCACTTGATCGATGTGTCGGCCCACGTCGTTACTGCTGGGTAGCTGACTGTTGAGCAACAGCAAACAGCCGGCGATTGCTAGTTCGACGACCCCCACCAACTTCCACATATAGCGACGCATGAGGCGTACCTCCTTGAGGTGGAAACCCTGTCTGTCTTCTATTGTTTCGTCGGCGGCTGGCAAAAAATAGCGAATCCAAGGGGAAAACCAGCGAAATTTGGCGGTCGCTTCCCAAAAAAACGCGATTTTCTAGGGAAAAGACGCAAAAATGGTCGAAGCTGCGATTGACAAGCTGCGAAAGGAGATCTAACTTTCGTGCAGGTTGATTTGAAACACTTCACTTGAGATGAATGCGAGTCGTCGAATGGCCAAAGAAAAGAAATCCACCAGCAAAGCAACCACACCTGCTGCCAGCGCAGAAACGAAGAAATCTGCTGCTGCCGCTACAGCCGCTGCAACTCCGGCTCCTGAAGTGAAGGAAGCCCCTAAAGACAAGAAAGCTCCCAAGGAAGCTACCGCCAAAGAGAAGAAAGAAAGCGGCCCGAAGCCCAAGAGCAAGTCGGTGGTCTACAAAGAAATCGCCGAGGCCACCAAGTTGGAAACCAAGCAAGTCGCGGCCGTCTTCGAGGCGCTGACCGAATTCATCAAAAAGGAACTGAGTGCCAAAGGATCTGGCGTCGTCGCTTTGCCCGGTTTGATGAAGCTGCAACGCATCGACAAACCCGCTACCAAAGCGACCAAGAAGCCCAATCCTTTCAAGCCTGGGGAAATGATGGAGGTCAAAGCCAAGCCGAAACGCACCTACATCAAGATGCGTATTCTCAAGCTGCTGAAGGAACTGATCAGCAAGTGATGCCGGGTAGGTTCCGTGCTGACGTTTGCTCCTGCCCGCGTTCATTCCGTGCCAACCGAATAATCTCGATGCTGACGTCAACTCTGTAACAACGAGCGTGGCTCCGCAATCAAAAAGACTTTTCGCGGAGCCACCATTGTGAAGTTAGCTTCGTGAAGCAAGCTAGATCCGTGATTCAGCCGTCAGGGGGTGAAAGGGCGGAGGTCCGCTCCTTGGGCCGACTGCCACGCTTCGACGGTGCCGATCGGCAACCAGTGTTGCGCTTCGATGACCGAAAATGGCATTCGCTGGGCTAAACTGCTGACGGCATCGGTGATTTCATACTCCCCCCGAGGCGACAATGGGAGTGTCACCTCGAATACCTGTCGCGGAAAGACGTAAGCCCCGATATTTGCCAATGCTGGCCCAGCGATGTCGGGTTTTTCGACGAGTTTATCGAGCGTGCCATCGCTGCGACGAAAAGCAACGCCGAACTTGCGTGGATCATCGACCCAGTGGGTCAGCAGTCCCGCAGGTTGGCTCGCTAGTTGGGCCAGATCCGCCACGCCGTACAGGTCGTCGCCGTTGAGCACCAACACGCGGTCAGCTTGAATCTCTTGCCGGCAACACATCAACGCATCTCCCGTACCGCGCGGCACCGTTTGCAGAACCGTGGACCAGTGCTGTACATGCGTTTGACCAGCCAGGTAGGCTTCGATCTGTTCGGCCAGGTAGTTGACCACGATGACCAAGCGATCGATCGGCGGCAAAGCGGCGATGATCCAATCGAGGATGGGCCGACCTTGGACAGGCAACAAAGGCTTGGGGGTCGTTTCAGTGTAGGGGCGTAAGCGGGTGCCCAATCCCGCGGCAAGAATGATAGCGTCCATGCGTGTTCGTGGTCCTCACCAAAGTGGAAAAGAAGAAAATTCGGGTTCTGTGCAAGTTATACGTTGAGAGGGAAAAACAGATCAAGCGGGACAAGCTGGAAAGCCGAATATGGTAACGCCTGCTTGGTTCGCACGCTGCGGGAATCGCTTGGCCTGCACGCGGCGGGAACCTCGCAGGCAGAGAACGCGTCGTGCGGAGCATGGAAGCTACGCCCGCGATTCCGATGGGTGCCTGTCACAAAGGCCGATTATCATGCGACGGTTGCTCGGTTGGTTGGCCGTCTTGGCCATCGTACAAATGGGCTTGGGATGTCGGCATGTTGCCGGGGTATGCGATTGCTGCCCGAAAGCTCACGAAGCTGGCCCGGTCGTCGGCAGTGTGGGACATACGCCCCCGCCTCCGATGCCTGCGGAAACGGTCCCCGCTCCCACTCCCAAAGAGGCTCCTAAAGTCTTGCCGCAGTAATGGTGGGCTGCGCTGCCTCCTTTCCCCTCGGCGAACCGGCTCGGTGGACGGATCGAGCCGGTTCGTTTTTTCATCCCGTTTTCCCTCCTTCACTTCTGATCATTCGATTTTCCCTTCTTTGCTCGCGGTCATTTTTCATCCGATTTTCCCTTTTTTGCTTGCAGGATCGGCTTCATCAAAGTAGCATTATATGGAATTTCACCAATGTTTTTTCCACTCTGAAGTAGAGAGAAGCGGTATGGCCTCTGTCGTTGTCTGCCCCAGTTGCCAATCGAATTTACGCAGTGCGACACCGATTCCGGCAGGGAAAAAGGTCAAATGTCCCAAGTGTGGCGAAGCGTTTGTCGTGCCGCCACCTCAGGAGCAAGCCGAAGAGATTCTTGAATTTGACGATGCCCCCGCGGCTTCTCCGCCGGCCTATCGTTCTGGGCGATCGCCGGCCGCACGCGACAACCTCGCGGCTCGGCCGCGGCCTCGGCCTGTACCTAGCCCTCCGCTCGATACTTCCCCGACCGACGATCTCGACTTCGGCGAAGAATTCACTCCCAAGAAGAAGAAACCTGTCAACAACAACCCCCAAGTGATCCTCTTGGCTGGCGCGGAGTTGCTACAAATCGCGCTCTTGATTGGAGTGATCTACCTGATCAGTTCCCTAGAGGGCGGGGGGGGCCGTGGCTCTACTTCGAGCGAAATGCTTGCGTTCGCACCGCCCGATAGCGATATGCTCATCGGAATCAATGTCAACGAATTGCTGAGCAACAGCCGCTTCAAATTGGCTTCGGATAAATTGCTCCAGCAAGAGGAAGCCAAGAAAGCCCTGGGGATGTTCCAATCCGCGGGGGTCAAAGTGCCTGACGACATCGAAGCGATTCTAGTGGCCAGCAAATGGAGCGAAAATGACTCCGATGTGATCGTGATCAAGTTGACTACCCCGATGGACGAAGGGAAGTTGCTCTCCAGTTTCGCCTCGAAGACCGAGAAGAAAGCTGGAGGCGTCACCTTCTACCGGATTAAACCGACCTCGAACGATTCCGAACTGTCGCTGTACTTCGCTTCCGACAAGCTGGTGGTACTGACGCCGGCCAAAGATGGGAAAGCCGCCGCTATTTTTGAAAGCCACGGTCAATCACCGGAACTCGCGCCGGAGCTGACAGAATTGCTCGACCAAATTGGCTCGCCGCATATGTGGATGACCATGCGTGTCGATCCCAAGCAAGCTCAAGAGAATCTAGCCAATGTGAATACCCAAGCTGGTGGTAAAGCCGTGTCCATTGCCAAAGAAAACGTCAAGGCGATCGGCATTTGGGGGAGCATGAGCAACGATGAGATCCAACTCCACCTCGGAGTTCACGTCACCTCGTCGAGCAAAGCCTCGGAGGCCGCCACAGAGGCAAACTCCACTTGGGAAAAGGAAAAAGAAAAACTGCGTACCAATCTGCAATTTTTCACGGCCTTGATGAGCATCAAACCGGACGATGTGAAAGCAGTCTTTGATTCGGTTCGCATCAGCAGTTCGGGGGCCATCTTCTTGGTCGAAGCCAAAATTCCGCCTGGGATTACCGAGCTACTGACCAAAAAGGCCGATAAAATCACCAGCAATTCGGGCACCCCCAAGAAATTCGAGCCGGTGACGCCCCCTCCAAGCCGACCTCGTCCGCCCTTCGAGAAGAAGACCATCGAGATCGACCTCAACGATGACGATGACGACAATGGAACATGCTCCCAAATACTCCGCGTCCGCCGTCTCCTCGACCAGGAGGTTTGCCGAAACAACCCAGCGGCTTCCCGAAACAACCCAGCCGTTTCCCGAAAAATCTGATGGACTAATCGATGCTCCAGTAGTCCAGTAGTTGCCCTATCTCTTGGCCCGACCTTCTCCTTGCCACCAGAACGCCAAAGGCGTTCTCGTGATGTTTTTCTCCTCCCTCCAGCAAGCGGCCCCAGTGGGTTTTCACTTCCTTCTGCGATCGACCTCGTGGGGTTTTCGCTTCTCCGCAGCGGCGCTCCTCGTGAGGATTCGCTTCCTCCAGCGAAGAGCGTGACAAAATCGGCTCAATCTGCCGAAACGTAATGGTCGATAAGTCGATCATACAGGGAGGGCGGCGCGATGAATACGTTTTCACGTCGGGGTATGCTGCAAGGCTTGGCCGCGGTCGGGGGAATGCTGGCCACGCAGTCAGTAGGTTCAGCAGCTGCCGTGTTGCCTCGCCGACAACAACGACCCGGCTGGGTCGAAGGTCGGTTGACCGGAGCGGAAGCGGTCGTCGAAACCTTGTTGGCCGTCGGCTGCGAATGCGTTTATGGCATTCCCGGCGCTCAGGAAAACGAGCTGTGGGACACCATGAAGACCTATGGGCTGCCCTATCTGCTGGTGACACACGAGTTTTCCGCCTCGTGCATGGCCGATGCTTATGGCCGATCCAAAGGCAAGCCGGGCGTGTTGTGCGTCGTGCCGGGGCCGGGGGTGACCAACTGCCTCAGTGGGCTGGGCGAAGCGTTGCTCGATTCCTCGCCGGTGGTCGCTATCGTCGGCGATGTCGCCCAAGGCGAGAAGTATCGCCCCTTCCAAGTGCATTCGTTGAACCAGCAGGAATTGCTTAAGCCGGTGACCAAGGCCGTGCTGACGACTCGGCAAGTGGGTGAAATCCCCGACGCGATCCGTCAGGCGTTCGCTTTGGCAGTCGCGGGAGAGCCGGGGCCGGTCGCGGTGGTCATTCCCTACACGCAATTGATCGATGCCGGCGATTTTGCCTCGGCACCGTTAGCTCCCCTAGCGTTGCCTTTCGACGAAATGGCATATCAGCGAGCGTTGGCATTGTTGGCCCCACGCCGAGTGAAAGTCGGCATCTACGCCGGGGCCGGCTGTCTCGATTTTGCGGATGCCCTGACGGCGTTAGCGGAACGGCTGCAAGCGCCGGTCGCTACCAGTGTCAGTGGGAAGGGGTGCATCCCGGAGAATCACCCATTGGCCGTTGGTTGGGGGTACGGGCCGCAAGGAACGCTCACGGCAGAGCGGGTGTTTTCCCAGGTCGATACCCTGCTGGCGATTGGCGTAAAATTCAGCGAAGTTTCGACCGGCTTTTACAGCAATCCGCAGAAACGGCACGTCATCCATGTGGATGCGCAAGCGGAGAATCTGGGGCGGATTCTGCGAACCGATGTCTGCGTTCATGCCGATGCCGGATTATTCCTGCAACGGTTGCTCGCGGAGCCGGCTATCTGCCGACCCAAGGACGAGGCGCTGATCCGCCAGATCGCCGGGTTCAAAGCCGAGGAACGCAAACTCCACGCGACGATTCAGGCGCGTTGTGCTGTCGATCCGATGCAAGTGATGTTGGCATTGCGACGCCATCTAGGCGAAGACGCCCTGCTGTTCGTGGATGTGACGGTATCGTGTCACCTAGCCGCCGAAGCATACAAAGTGTGCCGACCACGCACTTGGTTCACGCCAGCAGATAATCAGTCGATGGGCTGGGCCGTGGCAGCATCGATCGGGGCGCAGAAGGTGCATCCGCAGCGTACCGTCGCTTGCGTCACGGGGGACGGTTGTTTCTTGATGAGCGGCACCGAACTTTCGACGGCCGGCCGCGAAAATTTGCCGGTCAAGGTATTCGTCTTGGACGATCAAGCCTACCAGTACATGCAACGGCTGCAAAAGCCGGCCTATCTGCGGACCACCGCGACGATTTTGGCCCGGCTCGATTATGCCGCGTTGGCCAAGGGTTTCGGGGTCGGCTACTTGGAAATCGCGTCGCACGATCAGCTCGACACCGGCATACGAGCCGCGTTGGCGCATCCGGGACCGGTGCTGACGCGGATCGTCACCGACTATTCCGAACGCAAGATCCGTTGGGTCGAAGCCGTCCGCCAACGGTTCACCAAGGAACTGACAGCCGCCCAGAAACTGCGCTTCTTGGCACGACTCGGCTCGCGGACGCTGCACCCAGAGCAGCGACTCAACGATTAAGTCGTGGGAACCATCGCCTTGCGGCGAAGTTCCCACACTTGTGTCACCTGATGCGACGGCTTGCCATGCGCTATTTCGGACGCGAGGAGCCGACGACGCCAGTCGTCGGGTGTTTATCGGAAGCACCCGCGGACTGGCGTCCGCGGTTCTTCAAAACGCGAGGAGCCGACGACGCCAGTCGTCGGGTTTCCGATACTTCCCGAATTCAGGCCGACAGGAGCCTTTTCAATTGCTGCAAATAACGCGGCACAGCGACTTTGGCATCTTCGGCCGCCTCATATTCTAACGCTACGAAACCATCGTATTTGGCCTTGCGGAGCATGTCGATCAACCGGCTCAGATCGGCCTCCTGCTTCGGCTTACCTTGAGGGAAAATCTCGGTCTTGAGCTGCACCGTGACGGCATAAGGAACGACTTTCTCCAGGTCGGCGTAAGGATCGGGAGTGCGGAAATTGCCCGTGTCGAGATTGACGCCGAACCACGGATGTTTCACCGCGGCGACGATCTTGAGCAGTTGTTCCGCCGTGCCAGTGATACCGCCGTGATTTTCCAGGGCCATGTAGACCTGATGTTTCGCCGCAAATTCGCACACCTCGTGAATCGCCTCGATGCAACGGGCACGGGCATTGTCTTCGGTATCGCCTTTAGGAGTATTGCCGGCGAAGATCCGCAACGTTTTGCCTCCCAGAGCCGCGGTTCTTTCGGTCCAGGCCTTGACCAGAGCGATTTGCTCTTTCCATTGTTTGAGGTCGCTGACGCAGAAATTGTTGCCGACGGCTGTGCCGCTGACGACCAATCCTGCCTTGGCACAGCGCGATTTCAGCTTGGCCAGTGTCTCGCTGGAGGTGTCCGCGAAATAGTAGGCCGTCAGTTCGACCGCGTCGATTTTCTGTTCAGCGGCAAAGTCGATGAAATCATCGAGGGTCCAATCGGGGCGTGGTTTCTTTTTCAGGTCGAGCCATTGGCGAAAGCTGTAGGCGGCCAACGACAGCCGCATTTTCGGCATGGCAGGTCGAACGATCGGATCAATCGCTTGCGTGGTCGCGCTCGCTAGCAGAGCCGAACCCACCGCGGCAGAACGCGCGAGAAAATCCCGACGATGAGGCCACATTGAGTCTACCTCCAGACAGTAAGAAATCACAACTGCAGAGATGTGATAAACGATGCTTCTTGCTAAAGCAAAAGCATTTTCTCCAGGTGCAGACCTTTTCTGGCGGGCCAAGCGACGCCCAGTCTTCCCCTGCGAGAAGATTCCAGCCATTTTGAATGAGACATCCGGCCGTATTGTCCATATAAAATGACTGCGCGGATGAAGAAAGACGCACGAAAGCGGAATCGATCGATTTTGTACCCCCCATCGGCTATTCTCGTTTCGGTTGACCTTTCTTCAGCTCCATCTTCGGGTGAATCTTCAGAAGGATGCGTGCTCTATGCGTAAACTCTGGTTGACCGGCCTGATCGGGCTTGTGTTCACGTTCGGCAGTCTGGCCGATGAGAAAAAAGACCCTCCGGCTCCTAGTCGAGAAGAAGCATTCAACAAACTGCAAAACGACTTCCGCGAGAATATTCGACCGTTGATCCTCGAATATCGCAATGCGGCCGATGACGCTGGCCGAAAGGCTGCCCTCGACAAGATCATCACCTACGGCGAGCAAGCGGTCCAACTGGCCGAGAAAGCCCCCAAAGACGACACCGCTTTCGGTGCCTTGTTCTGGTCGTTGCAAGAATTCGGCGTGATGCCCACGCCCCGCGGCAAGGCTCTGTCGGCGAAAATCACGCAACTGTTGATCGATCATCACCTCGACAACCTGAAACTCAGCCGACTGCTGCCGGCATTCATCTTCGGCCAACCGGGCGAGAACGGCGACAAACTGCTGAAAGCCGCCGCCGAGAAAAGCAACTCGAAGGAAGTCAAGGGGATCGCTCACTTCGCCCTGGGGATGCGTCTGCTGAAGGGGAATCGGCAAGAGCAAGACGAAGCCAAACAATTGGCGGATGCGAAGCAAGCGGCTCACTATCTGGAAATCGCCGTCAAAGATTACGCGGATCAGCCTTTAGGCCGAAGCACGATCGGCGCTTTGGCCAAGTCGGCGTTGTTTGAGGCAAAGAATCTGAACGTCGGTCAAGCGGCCCCGGATTTCGAGATCGACACACTCGACGGCAAAAAGGCCAAGTTGAGCGACCTGAAAGGCAAAGTCGTCGTCCTCGATTTCTGGGCGACTTGGTGCGGACCTTGCAAAGCGTTGATTCCGCACATCCGCGAGGTGGTCAACCGGCACAAGAACGATCCGCTGGAATTCATCAGCATTAGCGTCGATGAAGACAAAACGACCGTGCAAGATTTCATCAAAGGCACCCCCATGCCCTGGACGCACTGGTTCAACGGCGCGCCTAGTGGCGGTGTGGCCCAGCAGTGGAACATCATGGCGTTCCCGACCGTCTATGTGATCGACGCCAAGGGCATCATCCGCTCGAAAAACGCCTCGCGGCCCGACGTGATGGACAAACTCATCGAAAAATTGCTCAAGGAATCCAACAGTGCGAAGGGATCTTGAGCCAATCGGACCACCCCACCATGCCACTGGAGTTCGGAGTTCGTTCGTGAGCCAAGGGAGCAGCGGATAGCGAGCGAACGAACCCCGACGATCGATGCCTATCCTTCCTTGTTGTCCACTTTCCGCATGAAGACCGACGACTCAAGAAGAAGCCGAGGCGAGACGCGGGCTTGGACGGATCGTCGGTAGATTCGCAGCTGGGGGGACGTTCGCGTTTCGCCCGACATGAGACCGCATTCGGCTTCACGATCCGAACAACATTCTGGGCACGATCCGATCGCCTCATGCCGATCGGCGCTGTTCGTCGATCCGTCCAAACAATTCGAGAGCCATCATGAGGCGCCCTTGCTGATGTTGCTGTTCGGGCTGACCATCTGCCCCGCATCCAGGCGCTGGAGGTCGTGTGGGGGGCTGTACACAGCAGCGACTCCGACTGTTCAGCATCACTTCGCGGTCGGGTCTTCAACTCGGCCCAAAAACAAGATGGTGTTTGTCGGTTTGTGGACGATCGCGAACAGGAACGGATGGTCGGCCTTGAAAACAGGTTTGGGCGGAGCAACGCTGGTTACTCCAACGATGACGGCCGTGGCTGCTGCCGCTTCGGTCCCCTCTTCATTCACATCCACGAATCCCTTATGCACCACCGCGGAGACAAATAGTTCGTTCGGACTGCTGGTCAACCGCTGTAACGGTCGCTTACCGGAACTGAACATCGCTCGCATGCCCAATGTCTCTAACGGTTTCTGCAACAAGTAACTAGTCTCGGCTTTGAACTTGGGCAAGAACACTTCTACGTCGGTTCGGGCACCGGTCATGGGGGCCGACTTTTGGGCAAGCGTTTTGGCGAGTGCCGAGAACTTCTCTACGGTCAACTTCTTCTCCAGGGCCGGCAAACCGTTGACTTGGTCGGGCAGCACCACGATCATGCCGACTTGCTCGCCTTTGTAGGGCAATTCGATGGCTTTGTAGCCGACTTGGGCATCCTCATGGAAGGCATATCTCCCGGTACGATGCATCAATTTGGCGTTCACTCGCGTGCCGTCGGTGCGGGTGAAAGGAGCGTTGAGCGTTGCCTGTTTGTCGAATGCCGTGGCCCAGTCGCCTTTGAAGTAGATGGCATTGACCAGCACCATCCGTGTTTCGACACTGAGGACACCGGGGGCGAGCAATTGCTTGATCTTGTCGTTGGTTTCTTTCTCGACCCATGTGTTGATGCGTTGGCGTTCCTTCTCGAAGTCGCGGATAAAATCGGCGTCGAGGATGCCCGAGCCATACTTGCCGGCCACCCGGTCGATGTAGGCTTTGGACCAATCGACTCCCTTTTGGGCGAACAACGCATTCGCGGTGCTCAGTTGATAGCCACGTTTTTCCGGGGGAAGATTCGGAGCATTGATTTTGTCGAACAAAAAACCGAAACCGGCATCGGTCATGCCTTCGTCTTGAGGCAGATGCAAGCCTTTTTGCAATTCACTCAGAGCCTCGCCACTGGCCCCGGCTGCGGTCATGGCCAGAGCAGCTTCGATGCTGAACGGCGAGAAGAACAAGTTCTTCCCTTTCTGATCCGGGTCGGCGGCCAAAACGGCGTACAAATCGAAGGCAAAAGCGTTGTTGGCCTCGGCCACACGTTGGCCGACATCGTTCTTGGCGGAGACTGCCTGGGGATTGGGAGCAACAGCCGAAGTGTCCGTCATGCCAGCAAACAGCGACACTCCTAATGCCAGCCCAACGGCCGTCAACGAGCGAACGAGAGGTAAGAACATCGCGGAACTCCCTGAGGAAACCCGAAAACACGCTACCTGCAACTGTGGGGTCTATTGCGAGACGCAAAGGCCCCACTTCTAAGACGATCGGCCAAGTGGTTTGGTTTGGCAACCCTGCGGACTTACGTCTTCTGTCCGCTGCGGCGAGAAAAGGTTGCATTCGCCTGTTGCCCCATCGATTGCATGGTGAGTTAGAACTGCACATGCAACGTCTTGGTACAACTGCCGCGATAAGTTGCTTCCGCGATTCGGGGGCATTAAGGTGCTTGTACAGGTGGAGTACCAAGTTGTTGCCGATGAGGAATTGAGATCACACCTTGTTTTCTTGCCGGAACCGAGCCAAGGAGCAAGGGAAGGCCAAGCACGGGGCAAGGACGACGACCAGCCGAAAATCGCTTTAATGCACCACCTCCATGGGGCAGACGCCTTCGATGCATCATGGTGGGCGTTGGCCGGCTGGGGCTAGATAGTCGTAATTGAATGTGTGCAAAAACATCTCGTCACGATGCGTTCCTGACGTCTTTTACGGCGAGGGAACGTCTGCTGCTCGGAAGAGAAAGGAGCCAGTACCCGCAAAAGATACTGGCTCCAGAGGAAAATGAGCGTCCTTGCTCGGCCTCTACGAGTGGCATCCGTGCCCAGAGAGCGGCAGATTACCGAGGAGCGATGCCGCCGTCAATCCGATCCGGGGTCAGGTGAGACGGTTGATCGGTGAACCAGATACGCCGCCATTCCGCGCCCAAGGCTCGCAGATCTTCCGATTGATTCAGCAGTTGTTGCGTCCGCACATTCGGTTCGCTGGAATATGCGTTGATCAAACACCCCGCGTTCATGCACCCGACGAGGGCGACCATCGCCAGCAACAGCTTACGCCGCATGGCCCGTCTCCCGCTTGAGATTCGGTGTCAACGCTTACAATGGGCTTCCTTGCCGCATCGATCGCGTTGTTGGATCATCGCGGCGAGACTCTCCGCCGCCTTGTCGCAGATGTTATCGTCAAGTTCGCTACAGAACTTGAATTCGATTTTCTCGACAGGTTCGGCGTCACCCCCCCAAGCGTTTCCCAGGCAATCAGGCGAACAACTCGTGGACGACCCGGGCTTTCTGGCCATCCAGAATTGTCCATTCCCGATTGTTGCGCTTGAATACCAGTTTTTCGTGATTCAGGCCAAATAAGTGCAGCACCGTGGCCAGCCAATCGGTGTGATGCACTACGTTCTCGACGGCGTGATGAGCGAACTCGTCGGTGGCTCCGTAGACGAAGCCGCGTTTGAAACCACCTCCAGCGACCCACTGCGAGAAGCCGTAAGTGTTGTGATCGCGGCCGACTTTGTCTCGACCCGTGTCGTTTTGAATCACCGGTAAGCGGCCCATTTCGCCGCCCCAGTGCACGATGGTGCTGTCAAGCAGGCCACGATCCTTGAGGTCTTGAACCAAGGCCGCCGAGGGTTGATCGACTTGTCGGCACATTTTCGGCAAAGTGGGATAGATGCCCCCATGATGATCCCACGATTGCCCGACGTTCCAAATCTGCACGAAGCGAACCCCCCGTTCGACCAAACGGCGAGCAATCAGACAACGGGTGCCGTAGTCGCGCGTCTCGGGTTGATCGATGCCGTAGCTTTTGTGCGTCAGCGGGCTTTCTTTGGAGATGTCGAACGCCTCTTTGGCCGCTAATTGCATGCGGGCCGCTAGTTCGTAGTTGGCCATGCGGGCTTGCAGATCGGTTTCGCCGGGCTTTTGCTCCAGGTGAGCCTGGTTGAGTCGGCGGAGCAAGTCCAATTGGGCAGCCTGCGGTTTGCCTTCGAGATGAGGTGAGGTGGTGGATCGAGATTCAAAATCCGCGGTTCCTTGGGGCGAGCCACCGTCCCTTGGTAAATCGACGGCAGCCAACCGTTCGACCAGTTTTCTCCACCGAGCAAAGGACCACCGCTGGGGTGCGTCAATGCGACAAACGCGGGCAATTCCTGCGATTCGCTCCCCAAGCCGTAGTTGATCCAACTGCCCAACACGGGCCGACCAGCGTGCCACGTCCCGTTGATAGGGCGTACATCGAGG
>CALEEC010000522.1 GCA_937949245.1 uncultured Gemmataceae bacterium
CAGTTGCCGAAATGATGACGGTGTTACCGACTCTGCTGCAGTACGACGATACGGCTGATCCGATGATCCCCTTACTGCTGTGGTGGGCCATCGAAGATAAGGCCATCCGCGGAAAAACTCCACTCATCGCGCTTTTCCAACAAGCGGAAATCCAGAATTTGCCTGTGGTGTCGCAAACTTTGTTGGAGCGTTTGGTCCGAAGATACGCCGTCGAGGACGATTTTGAAGCAGTGCATGCCTTGATGCGTTCTGCTACTTCCGCCCAACGAGCCGACGAAATGCTACGCGGGTTGATGCTGGCCATGGAAGGCCGACGTTTGGCTCTGGTGCCACCGGCTTTGCGCACCTGGGTGTCGGCTCAATCCGCACGGCAAGAACTGCCGATCGAGCAGCGAATGTTGCTGGTCCGACTGGGGGACGAAACTTCGGTAGACCAAATCACGCAACGGTTGATCCATCCTGCAACCTCCGACGCCCAGCGGATTCGTCTGCTCGACTTTGCTGGTCAACTCGGTGAACCGAAGTGGCAACAACCCATCCGCGAACTCGTGTTTGGCAAATGTTCCGATGCGGTCCGTCAAGCTGCCATAGGAGCATTGGGAAGATTCCTCGACGAACCCCTAGCGAATTTGCTGCTCGAGCGATACCCCACCTGGTCGCCAACCGTGCAAGGCCGCGTGATACAAACCATCATCGCGCGTCCGAATACCGTGGTTCCCTTATTGCATGCCATCGAACGCGGCAAGTTCGATAAGTCGATATTGTCGATCGACCAAGTACGGCAGATTCGTCGATTCGATCAACCAGAATTGGTGAAACTGGTCGAACAACTCTGGGGCAAAGTGAGTGACACGGCCGGAGAAAAACAAGCGCGCATCTCTTGGCTAAGCCTTGCTTTGAGTCGAGGCGGTAATAAGGGAGATGCGAAGATCGGCAAGGAAATCTTCGTCAAGAATTGTGCAATCTGTCATTCCTTGTTTGGCGAAGGCAACAAGATTGGTCCCGATTTGACGAGTGCGGACCGCAAGAATCGCGGTTATCTGCTACTGCATATCGTCGATCCGAGCGCTTACGTTCGCCCGGAGTATGTGGCATTCAACGTCACCACCCAGGATGGGCGATTCTTGACCGGCTTGGTGACCGAATCTACTCCGCAAACAGTGACTTTGTTGAATGCCCAGAATCAGAAAATCGTGCTGCCGCGGTCGCAGATTGAGGAGATGAACGCCTCGCCGACATCGCTCATGCCGGAAAAACTCTTGGATAGCCTGACCGATGAACAGGTAGTCCATCTCTTCGCGTATCTGCAAAGTGATCCTCCGGCTTCAGGTTCTCCTGTCAAGACGAATCCAGATGCGAAAAAGGCATCTGCGGCGAAACTTCGGATTGTGATGCTCTCGGGTTCCTTAGAGTACAAGTCCGATGAGTCGTTGACGGATTTTAAGAACTATCTTGAAGCGAATTATCCGATCAATTGTGTCATTCTGAAACGGAAGTCAGATAATGATTTACCTGGCTTAGAGGCTTTGGAAAATTGCGATTTGATCATCGTCTTCACATGGCGAATGACCATCGATGGAGTCCAATTAGAACGTGTGAAAACGGCTTTGACTTCAGGTAAACCAATCATCGGCATACGAACAGCTAGTCACGCTTTCCAGAAATGGCTCATTTTCGACAAGGAAGTACTGGGCGGCGATTATCGAGGGCATCACGGGGCTGGGAAAGTTTGTGAGGTGAAATTCACCGAAGCAGGGAAGAAGCATCCGATTTTGGCCGGAGTTCAAGAGTTTCAATCCAAGGGGAGCCTGTATAAGAATCCAAAACTGGCGAACGATGTCGAAGTGCTGTTGACCGGCAGCGTTCCCAATCACACGGAACCGATCGCTTGGATTCGCCAATACAATGGGGGCCGCGTTTTCTATACTTCCTTGGGGTATCCCGACGATTTTCGAGATGCCAATTTTATCCGAATGCTGGTGAATGCGATCGCCTGGACGACGCAACGCGAGTTGCCTTTTAAGCCGGTCGAGCGACAGCCGAAATGAGCGAAGTTTTCTAGGGGCCGTCGTGGATGAATCTGCCGAAGTTGCTGTTCCGATTGTTCTTTGGCCGACGGCTCCCCAGCTATCGCGGCACCTTTCGGGTGACGGGATTGCAGCAAGCCGTAGCGATACATCGCGATCGCTTTGGCATTCCCACCATCGTGGCCAACACGGCCGAGGATGCCTGGTTTGGTTTGGGCTTTTGTCATGGGCAAGATCGGCCGTTTCAGGTAGAAACCCTGTATCGTCTGGCACGCGGCACTTTGGCGGAACTGGTCGGCCCTGCGGCAGTGCCTGTCGATCGGATCGCCCGACGCATCGGCTTTCGATACGCAGCGATTCGACAGTGGGAAATACTTCCTGAAGTCTCGCGGGGGTTGGTATCAGCCTACACGAAGGGGGTCAACGCCGGGATTGCGAGTCTAGCTCGCAAGCCGCATGAATTTCTGTTGCTCGGCGGAACTCCGTGTAGCGCCTGGGATGGCATCGATGTTTTTGCCTTTCTCAAATTTCAATCGTTTCTGCTGTCGTCGAATTGGGACGTGGAACTAGCCCGTTTGCGCATCATGCTTACCGATGGTCCCGATGCTTTGAAAGCACTCGATCCGACGACGCACTTAGACGCGTTTCCGTACTCTTCTGTCCGATCGCAGGCCATGCTCGACGCGATCGCTGCGGATCTGGCTGCTCTACAACAGTGGACGCACAGCGGGGGTGGCTCGAATAACTGGGCGATTGCCGGTAAACGCACCGCTTCCGGTCGGCCCATCTTGGCCAATGATCCGCACCTGGCCCCTGTGGCACCGTCGCAGTGGTATCTTGTCGGCTTACGAACGCCGCTGTGGAAGATGGCCGGAGTGTCGATGGTCGGCGTTCCGGGAGTGCAGGTGGGGCACAATGGCACGGCCGCTTGGGGCGTCACAGTCGCTTTGGCTGACAATACCGATTGGTTTATCGAGCGGATCGGTTCTGATGGAGCAAGTTATTTCAACGGCCAGGAATTTGTGCAAGCGACGATACGCGAGGAAGTCATCCGGGTGCGGGGGACCGAATCGGTCACCGAACGCATTCTCGAAACTCCCCGCGGCCCGATTGTGACGCCTTGCCTCAAGACGGAGGATCAAACCGATTGGCCAGCTTTGGCGTTGCGTGCCGTATGGCTCGATCCTGCGCCGGTCGCAGGCTTCCTCGGAATCCCGCCGGCCAAGACGTTCGAGGAATTTCGTCAACCATTCGCGCAATGGCCGGCTTTGCCGTTGAACTTGGTTTACGCCGATACCTCCGGCACTATCGCTTGGCAAATGGTCGGCGAATTGCCACGTCGCAAAACCGGTTTCGGCACCTTGCCGACACCTGCTTGGACTCCCAACGCCGGTTGGGAAGCGACTACCATTCCTTTCGATGACATGCCTCGGCTGGTCAATCCCGACTCGGGATTGGTGGCCAGTGCCAACGATCCGCCCATCGTCAATCCTGCAAACGTCTGGATGGGGGGCGATTACATGGATCGTTTCCGCGGTCAGCGGATTCGCGAGGTGCTTGCCGAACGCACGGGGTGGACCTTAGCGCAGACTTTGGAACTGCAATTGGATCTGTTTTCGATCCCTTGGCGAGAGATGCGGGAACGTATTTTGGCGTTGCCCGTGGCCACGGCGGAAGCACGTCGAGCCTTGGAACTGCTCCGCGATTGGGACGGTCGCTTAGCTGCGGAATCTGCCGCAGCTACGGTGTGGGAACTGTTTCTCGTCGAGATGATTCGGCGTTCGACGGTGGCCAAAGCGCCCCAATCCGCAGCGTGGGTGATGGGAACCGGCGCGACTCTGTTCGGCGGAACGACCTTCAATGGTCGTCAGGTTGCGCCCCTGGTGCAGCGGATGAAGGAACAACCCGAAGGGTGGTTTGCCCGTTCATGGTCCGAGGAGATGGCCGATGCCCTGACTCAAGTGGTGGCCTCCTTGCAAACGCAATTGGGGCCAGATTCGTCCCAGTGGGCTTGGGGAAAACTCCGAATGCTGACACTGAAGCATCCGTTGTTCGGTTCGATCCCGCCGTGGCAGCGGATCTTCAACCTCGGGCCGTTTCCCCAAGGGGGAGACTCGAACACGGTCTTCCAAGCGGGGGTGAAAATTGCTGATCCAACTCGTGGAGTCGAGTTTTTCCCGGCCGTGCGGATGGTTGCGGATGTAGGCCAGTGGTCTTCGACCCGCTGGATGCTCTGCGGAGGTCAATCGGGCAATCCTTTCTCGCCTCACTTTGCCGATCTACTCCCCTCGTGGCAAAGCGGTGAGGGGGTTCCGATCGCTTGGACCGACGCCGAATTGAATGCCAGCACGCGGCATACTCTCTATCTGGAACCGAGAACGGACAAACCTTCGTGATGGGGCACGGGGCGATTTCGCAACCGCAGACGTGAATCGACGAAGGAACAAGGCGAGCCGTCCGACGTCCGTCCATCGATGGATGGGTTTGGGGCACGGCGGACTGACACCCGCTGCTCCAACGGATAAGCTGGAGTTGCAGCGACCAAGCGAGCCATCCGAAGTGAGTTGACGGAGGTTTTGACCCGGCG